>JAEXPL010000302.1 GCA_023446865.1 Verrucomicrobiota bacterium
GGCCGGCCACCCCGCCCGAGACGTGCGCCACCACCCGCGGCGCGGCACCCAGACCGCGGTTACGGCGTCGCCGCCACCACACGCCGGTAGAAACACGCGGTCGCTTCGCGCGGACCGCCACCGCCGAGGCGCTTGACGAGTTCCCAACCCGGCTCGCCCAGGTGCAAATCGCCGGGCATCTCGAAGACGACCAAGCCTTCGCGGCCGGGCACGAGCAACCGGTCGAACTGCGCGAAAAACCGCGACGGCTGTTCCGCGATCATCGCGTACGGCGGATCGGCGAAGACCAGTCCGGCCCGCGCGCCGTCGGGAGGGGACCAAGTCAGCGCATCGGCCTTGCTCACGGCGCAGACACGGGCGTCGGCCTGCAGACTTTTCGCGACCGCCGCGAGATTGGTGCGGAGGCACTCCAGCGCCTCGCGGCCCTGCTCGACAAACGTCCCGCCGCTCGCGCCACGGCTCCACGCCTCCAACCCGTACGAGCCGCTGCCGGCGAAGAGGTCGACAAAGCGCACGTCGACCACGAGGGCGCCGAGACTCGAGAAGACGGACTGCCGCAGCCGGTCCATGGCCGGGCGGGTCGCGTCGCCTTTCGGGACGCGCAACGGGATGCCGCGAGCATTGCCGCCGGTGATGCGCATGCCCGAGCCAAACCCCGCCGCCCCCCGCGGCGCAAGCCCGCGTCACGGCGGCCGGAATGAAGCTGCCGCGCGTTCGCGGGCCAAAGGTGGACAACGTCTCAACCGCTCGAAAGCGCACCGTCAGGTGCCGTCTGGTTTCATCGACCCATGTTTCCTTTCCCGCCACCACCGTGCCTGCCCGCCAAGACCGCTCCGGCCGGGCGTTGGCCACGCCGCTCGACTGCCGCCCCGACCGTTCGGCCGGGCACTGCAACCGCCCCGCCGCCGCGCCAATATCGCGATTGCGTCTCGGCTTTGGATCGTTAGCCAACTGACGATCCGTCAGCCTCTCGACTCCGGCCCGACACCGGAACCGACTCCGAGGCGGCGGCCCGACAAACTACACGCAATCGATGGCTCTACCTGGGCAGAGGTGGTTGATGGCACTGCTGTGCCTCACGGTGGCTGCGTTCGCGCCAGCCGCCGAGGAGAACCTGTGGCCGTTGCGCACGACCACGCAGTCCGCCAGCGGCACCGAAACCCGCACCGAGGTGCTCGGTCCGCTCTTCTTCGACCATCGCACCACGGAGCGCACCGACTCGGGCTTTCGTCCGCTCTTCCTGCACCGCGAAATCCCCGGCGAAGGACGCGAGCAGGACTACCTCTTTTTCCCGTTCTTCTTCCGCGAGCGCCGCGGCGCCGACACGCGCTGGAGCTTCTTTTCTCTGATCAACTCCGACCGCCGCGCCGAGGCGGGAGCGGCCGCCGACTGGAAGGCCTTCGACCTGTGGCCGTTCTACTTCTCGCGCGCCACCGGCGAGCCGGCCACGAGCTACCGCGCGCTCTTCCCGCTCCACGGCACGATCAAGCGCCGCTTCGGCAACGACCGCATCGACTTCACCCTCTTCCCGCTCTACAGCCGCTGGCAAAAGGGCGAACGCGTCGAGACGGACATCGTCTGGCCGTTCTTCCGCGAGATCCACGGGGGCGGCGAGACCGGCTGGGCCGTCTGGCCGCTGTACGGCGAACGCGCCAAGGACGGCGGCGGCGCCGCTCGCTCGCGTTTCGTGCTCTGGCCGTTCTGGCTCGAGCGCGACCGCGCCGTCGAGGGCGGCACCGATTCGCTGCGCGCGTCCTTCCCGCTGTTCTCCACCCGCCGCGCACCCGGCCTGCGCGACGACAGCATCCTCTTCTTCGGCACCACGCACCAGACCGCGCCCATCGCCTACGACGAGACACGCTACCTCTGGCCGCTCTTCGTGCAGGGCCGCGGCGCCGACGGCCGCGTCACCAACCGCTGGGCACCGTTCTACACGCACTCGGCGAAGCCTTCCGGCGCAAACAAGACCTGGGTGCTCTGGCCGCTCTTCCGCGAGGAGAACTGGACCGACGCCGGTCTCGCCCAGACCAAGACGCAGTTCCTCTACTTCCTCTTCTGGAACCTCGACCAGCGCGACCCGGCCCGCCCGGCCGCGCCGCACGCGAGCAAGACCCACCTCTGGCCGCTCTTCAGCGCGTGGGACAACGGCGCCGGCCGCCGCCAGGTGCAGGCGCTCAGCCCGTTCGAGGTCTTCTATCAGCACGACGACCGCGTGCGGGAACTCTGGTCGCCGCTCTTTGCCATCTACCGCCTCGACCGGCGCTCGCCCGAGGCGGTCCGCACGTCGTTCCTCTTCAACCTCGTCACCTACCGCCGCGAGGCCTCCGCCTGGCGCTGCGAGCTCGGGCCGCTCTTCCGGGTCTCCCGCGACGGCAACCACACCCGCCTCGCCCTCCTGCCGGCGCTCTTCGCCCGCCGCACTGCCGAATCCGCCAACGCTTCCGCCCCGGCGCCTGCCGCCGGCCACCCATGAAACGCATCATCCCCGACACCTGCGACGGCATCGGCAGCGGGCTCATCCTCGCCTACCGCGCCTTCGCCTCCCTGCCCACCGCGCCGCGCATCATCAAGCGCGTCGTCGAGCAGGCCTACCTCGGCAGCTACACCTCGCTGCCGATCGTCGTCATCCTCAGCTTCTTCATCGGCGCCGTGCTCGCCCTCCAGACCGGCATCACCATGGCCGGCCAGAACATGCAGGCGTGGATCGGCACCATCGTCGGCGAGTCGATGACACGCGAGCTCGGCCCGGTGATGGTCGCCATCATCCTCGCCGGCCGCGTCGGTTCCGCCATCACCGCCGAGCTGGCCTCGATGAAGGTGTACCAGGAAGTGGATGCACTGGTGACCATGAATATCCCGCCCGAGCGGTTCCTCGTGCTGCCCCGCCTCCTCGCCGTGCTGATCTTCATGCCGTTCCTGGCACTCGTCGGCATCATCGTCGGCTGGATCGGTGGCGCGGTCGTCTGCCACTTCGTCCAGATGATCAACGTCTCGCCCGAGATCTATTTCCGCAGCCTGAAGGAGTTCCTCACCGTCACCGACCTGCGCCACGGCCTGATCAAGTCCGAGATCTTCGGCTTCGTCGTCATCCTCACCGCCTGCAACACCGGCCTGCGTACCCGCGGCGGCCCGCGCGAGATCGGCGCCGCCGTCACCCGCGCCGTCGTGCTCTCGCTCATCCTCATCCTCGTGCTCGACTACTTCATCACCAAGGTCCTCGCCTGAGCCGTCCGATGAAAACCACCACCCATCACGTCGCCCGCACCTCCGACCGCCAGCCCGTCGCCGTCGAGGTGCGCGGCCTGGCCAAGACCTTCGGCCAGCAGCAGGTCCTCGCCGACATCAACCTCGCCGTGAAACCGGGCGAGGTCTTCGCCATCATGGGCCCGAGCGGCTCGGGCAAGAGCGTGCTCCTGCGCCAGATCGCCGGTCTCGACCTGCCCACCGCCGGCACCGTCCGCGTCGACGGCCACGACCCGGCCGATCCCGACACCCGCGACCGCTACGCCCTCGCCCTCGTCTTCCAGGCTGGCGCGCTCTTCAACTCCCTCACCGTCTACGACAACCTCGCGCTCTACCCGCTCGAGCACCGCCTCTGCCCCAAGGGCGAGATCCGCGACCGCGTCATGCGCGCGCTGAAGATCCTCTCGCTCGAGGGCGCCGTGCATAAGTTCCCCTCCGAGCTCTCCGGCGGCATGAAGAAACGCGTCGCCGTGGCCCGCGCCCTCGCGATGGAGCCTCAGCTCATCCTTTTCGACGAGCCCACCTCCGAGCTCGACCCGGTCATGGCGGCCACGATCTCCGAGATCATCGCCACCCTGCGGCAGTTCATCTCCGTTACGACCGTCGTCGTGACCCACGACCGCGATCTCGCCCTCACCATCGCCGACCGCGTCGCCATCTTGATGAAGGGCAAGCTCGTCTCAGTCACCACGCCTGCCGAGCTGCGCACGCTGCCCAACCCGGCCGTACAGGACTTTCTCAATCCGAAAATCGACCTGCAAAACCCGCGTTTCAAGCACCTGGAGGTTTCCTCATGAACAACGCCCAAATGTCGGCCCGCGTCGGCCTCTTCTTCCTCATCGGCGTCGCGCTGCTCTGGATCACCTACGAGGCCCTCAACGGCGGCTCGTTCTCGCACAAACAGGGCTACACCGTCGTCGCCCGCTTCGCGACGCTCAAGGAGCTCAAGCCCGGCGACGACGTCCGCCAGGCCGGCGTGCGCATCGGCACCGTCGAGTCCACCCGTCTGGCCGACGGCCATGCCGAGGCCGTGCTCCTCCTCGACAACGGCACCCGCGTCGCCCAGGACGCCACCGCCACCATCGCCATGGCCGGCCTGCTCGGCGGCGGCTATGTCTCGCTCGATTTCGGCACGAAGGACTCCGGCACCGTCGCCGCCGGCGGCCAGCTCCACACCCGCGAAAGCGCCGACATCAACACCCTGCTCGCCGACCTCGGCGGCCTCACCGGCGACATCAAGAACGCCATCTCCGGCATCAGCGGCGTCACCGGCGCCGCCAACGGCCAGGGCGGCCTCTTCCAGAAGCTCGACACTCTGGTGACGAACAACAGCGAGAACCTCACCCGCACGATCGACAACCTCAACGCCATCACCACCGAGATCCGCTCCGGCCAGGGCACCATCGGCCGCCTCATCAACGACCCGAAGGCGCACGACGAGCTCCTCGCCGCCATCGCCGAGATCCGCGCCGCCGCCGCCGAGACGCGCACCTTCGTCGTGGATACCCGTGGCATCGTCGACCAGGTGAAGTCCGGCCAGGGCACCATCGGCACGCTGCTCTACGACCAGGCCACCGCCGACAACCTCAAGCTCACCGTCGCCAACTTCCGCGACCTCTCGACCAAGCTCAACAGCGGCCAGGGCACGCTCGGCAAACTCCTCACCGACGAGCAGCTCTACAAGGACGTGCAGGGCGTGGTGCGCAAGGCCGACCGCGCCCTCGACAGCATGGGCGACCAGGGCCCGATCAGCGCCGTGGGCGTCGCCGCCAACGCGCTGTTCTGAGCGGGGCGACGAGCAGGCGGCGCTTCCACTCCGCCTCGCCCCCTCCAGCTACAAACCAAGGCCCGGTCGTTCGACCGGGCCTTGTGCGTTCCCCTGCCGCCCGCCCGATGTCCCGCCGGGCCGGCCCCCCGTGCACCACCGGTCGCGCGTGGAGAAGCAACCGCCGGACGCAGACGTTCGGCGGGGCGCTCATCGCTCGGCATTCGTCTCTCGGCCCGATCGCAACGGTCCCGGAGGGCCCTCCGACGGAGGCCACGCGCCGCTCGTTTCCCCGCACAGTTTCGGAGTGCATCCGGGGGTCCGGTCCGCACACTCGCTTCATCGCGTGACCCTGCTCGAGTACACCCTCTTCGCCTTCACCTCCATGTTCGTGATCATCGACCCGATCGCGATCATCCCGATGTTCCTCGCGATGACGGAGCGCGACACGCCCGCGCAACAGAAGCGCATGGCCGGGCTGGCCAGCACGGTCGCGGCCTTGGTGCTCATCCTCTTCGCGATGGCCGGGAAATGGATCTTCCAGCTTCTCGGCATCACCATGGCGGCATTCCAGATCGCCGGCAGCATCCTGCTCCTGCGCATCGCGTTGGACATGCTCTACGCCAACCGCGCCCGCGACCGCCAGAGCGACGAGGAGGTCGAGGCCGGCGCCGCCAAGGACGACATCGCCATCACGCCGCTCGGCGTGCCGATGCTCGCCGGCCCCGGCGCGATCTCGACCTCGCTGATTCTGCTCGGCCAGGCCAAGGGTCTCGCCCAGCACCTCGCGCTCTTCGCCAGCATCATCGCCGTGTGCGGGATCTCCTACTACATTCTCCGCTTCGCCAGCACCGGTGCGCGGAAGGTCAACCCGCTGGCGCTGAAGCTTGTCACCCGCATCATGGGCCTGCTGCTCGCCGCCGTCGCCGTGCAGTTCACGATCAACGGCATCCACGAGCTGCCCTTCTTCTCCAAGTAGGGAACAGGCGCGGACCCGGATCCCGGGGTCCGGCCCACGTCGCGCTCACCCGAGGTTCATCGGGCGGTGCTCGGCGGGCTTTTCGGCGCGGCGGAACGAGAGCACGTAGCACGACTCCAGCTCCGGCCGGCCGGCCACGCTCACGCGCAGCGTGAACCGGTCGGTGCCGAGGTCGGGCAGCACGAAATGCGCGCGCGGACCACGGACGTTCGTGTCGCTCGGAGCCGGCGGACTCTGCCACGCGGCGAGCGGAAAACGCATCTCGCCCGCTTCGAGTACCGCCTCGACAGCGAGCGCGGGCAAAGGCTCGGGCCGGTCGTTCAGCAACCAAAGCTCCGGTTCGAACGCGTCGCCGGGCGCCCAATGGAAACGCGGGATCCGCGCACTCGCCAGCACCGGCCGGCACGCCGCCGCGACTGTGGCGAGCGAGCCCTTCGGCTCCGCCGGCCAGCACACGAGGCTGAGGTTGGCCGCGGCGGGCCACGGCTCGACGAAACACCAGCTCAACGCCATCGCCGCGCGCGGTTTCTGGCGCCGCGCCTCCTCGAAGACGCCGCGCAGCCCCTCGCCCTGCATCCACTGGCTGAGCGCGACGAGCTGCTCCAGCGAGTCGATCGGCCCGAAATAGCGTTCGAGCACGGCGAGGCAGAGGTGGTGCCCGGGAGTCCAGGAGGCGAAGGCGTGGTGGTGTTTCCACGATCCCTCGGCGCGCGGCGGCCAGAGCTCCTCGGCGGGCAGGATGCGGCGGAGCACATCGGCGTTCGCCGCGCCGGGCACGCCGAACTCCGTGTACGCGGTGGCGCTCGCCTGCTGGAACAGCGACCAGACCTCGCGCTCCGTCTCGTGGTCCCAGAAGACATAGTGCCCGTGCGCCATGCCGCCGACCGGCGAGGTGGGGAGGAACGGTGTGAGCGGGTCGAGTTCGTAGCAGTTGCGGTCGAGCAGGCGCAGCACGAGCGACTGGTCGTCCATGCCGGACCAGTTGTTGAAGAGTTCGTTGCCGCCGCACCACAGCACGATGCTCGGGTGCGGGCGCAGCCGCCGCAGGAGCGTGCGCGACTCCCGGTCGACGACGGCGAGATAGGCGGGCGTATCGGGGTAGCAGTTGCAGGCGAGCGTGAACTCCTGCCAGACCATGAGCCCGAGCTCGTCGGCGAGCTCGAAGAACGCGTCCGGCATCACCGCCGCGCCGCCCCAGCAGCGCAGGAGGTTGAAATGCGACTCGCGCGCGAGCCGCAGCAGCGGCGCCAGGCGCGCGCCGTCGCCGGTGCCGGGGAAGATCT
>JAEXPL010000338.1 GCA_023446865.1 Verrucomicrobiota bacterium
GGCGGCGGCGGCTGGGCGGCTCCTCGCCACGGCGGGAAAACCGCAGGGGCGCCGGACCCGGCCCGGCGCCCCCATAGACCAAACCCAAACAGAGAGTTGTTCGCTCAGACGCCGGCGTAGGCGGAGAAGCCGCCATCAACCGGGATCACGGCACCGGTGACGAAGCCGCTGGCCGTGTCGTCGCAGAGCCAGCGCAGCGCGCCGACGAGCTCCTCGGGTTTGCCGAAGCGGCGCATGGGGGTGTGGTCGACGATCTTCTTGGCGCGCGGCGTGGGCGAGCCATCGGCGTTCCAGAGGAGAGCCTTGTTCTGCTCGGTGGAGAAGAAGCCGGGGGCGATGGCATTCACGCGCAGGCCGGCCTCGGCGAAGTGCACGGCCATCCAGTTGGTGAGATTGTTGAGCGCGGCCTTGGCGGCGCAGTAGGCGGGGACCTTCGTCATCGGGCGGTAGGCGCCCATGGAGGAGACGTTGATGACGGTCGCGCCCGGGCGGCCGAGGAGGAGCGGGAGGAAGACCTGCGTGGGCAGGAGCGTACCCATGAAGTTGAGATCGAAGACGGCGCGGAAACCGGCCTCGTCGAGATCGAGGAAGCTGCCCGGGCCGGTGGTGACGGCGCTGGGCGACGCGCCCTGCCAGGTCTCGGTGGCGGTGGTGCCGCGGGGGTGGTTGCCGCCGGCGCCGTTGATCAGGATGTCGCAACCGCCCCAGCGCTGCTGGAGCTCGACGCGGGCGGCCTCGAGGGAGGCGCGGTCGAGGACGTTGGCGGCGAGCGAGACGGCCTCGCCGCCGGCGTCGCGGATCGCCTGGGCCACGGCCTCGCCCTTGGCGGCGGTGCGGTTGAGGATGGCGACCTTCACGCCATCGGCCCCGAGCGCGCGCGCCATGGCGCCGCAGAGGATGCCGCCGCCGCCGGTGATGACGGCGACCTTGCCGGAGAGAGGAGAAATACGGGTGGTCTTCATGAACAGAAAGCGGGACGGGAACCGGAGAGGGCGCGGTTCAGGCGACGGGAAGGGTGCGGGGCTTGGCGCCGTCGAGGGCGACGCCCTTGCCGATGGCTTCCCAGAGGCCGTTGAGGTAGGCGATGCCGAGGGCGCGGTCGTAGAGGCCGTAGCCGGGACGGCCGGTCTCGTTCCAGATCATGCGGCCGTGGTCGGGGCGCATGTAGCCGGTGAAACCGATGTCATGATACGCCTTCATCACCTCGTACATGTCGACGGAGCCGTCGGTGGAGAGGTGGGAGGACTCGGTGAAGTCGCCGTTGGGGAAGCGCAGGATGTTGCGGCAGTGCGCGAAGTGGATGCGGCCCAGCGCGCCGAAGCGGCGGATCATGGACGGGAGGTTGTTGGCGGGATTGGCGCCGAGCGAGCCGGTGCAGAACGTGAGGCCATGGTAGCGGCTCGGGTTGAGCGAGAGCACGCGGGCGAGGTCGGCCTCGTTGGTGACGATGCGCGGCAGGCCGAACATGGGCCACGGCGGATCGTCGGGGTGGATGGCCATGCGGATGTCGAACTCCTCGCATACCGGCATGAGCGCATCGATGAAGTACTTGAGGTTGGCGACGAGCTTGTCGGCATCGACAACCGAATACTTCACGAAAAGCTCCTTGAGCTGGGCGAGGCGCTCGGGCTCCCAGCCGGGGAGCTTGAAGCCGTTGGAGCTCTTGGCGAAGAGGTCGAGGACGGTCGCGGGGGTGAGGTCCTTGACCTTGGCGGCCTCGTAGAAGAGGGCGTTGGAGCCGTCGGGCAGCGGGTGGGCGAGGTCGGTGCGGAGCCAGTCGAAGACCGGCATGAAGTTGTAGCAGACGACCTTGATGCCGGCGCGGCCGAGGCGGCGGAGGGTCTCGGCGTAATTGGCGATGTAGCGGTCGCGCGAGGGCACGCCGAGCTTGATGTCGTCATGGACGTTGACGCTCTCGATGACCTCGAGCTTCAGGCCGGCGGCCTCGACGGTGGACTTGAGGTGGGCGATCTTCTCGACCGGCCACACTTCGCCGACGGGCACGTCGAAGAGCGCGCCGACGATACCGGGCGCGCCGGGGATCTGCCGCACCTGCCAGAGGTGGATGCAGTCGTCTTGTTCCCCGAACCAACGGAAAGTCATCTTCATGGGCTGAATGGTCGCGAAAGGGCGCAGAAGGTGCAGGCCCGCCGCCCGCCCGGCGAACGCTTGAGCGGTAACCGTCCACCAACGGCCCTCGGCCTGTCGAAATTGCGGCTGCGGTCGCGGGGTAACGGGATGGTCAACCTCGTGCCGGCGCCGGCTTTGAACTCGAAATGACGGATGGATTGGCTAGACGTACGGCCATGCTTTGGCTCGCCGCGCTGGAAATGTCGAAGGTCACCGAGAAGCTGCCCCCGCAGTTCCTGATGAAGACGGGCATCTTCCTGTTGCTCGTGGCGGTGATCGTGTTGGTCGTGAAGATCTACCAGGGCGCCAACAAGATCTTCCTGTCGATCCTCGTCGCCGCCGCGGTCGGCATCGTGTTCTTCAGCTGGATCTACAACCGCAACGAACCGGCGTTTCTCACGCCGTTCATCGAACCGATTGCGCAGTTCTTCCCGAGCAAAGGGTACGAGCAGCGGGATATCACCGATCTCGAGAACCAGAAGAAGGGCGGCAACAAGAAGCCCGAGCGCAAATAGCGCCGGCCGCCGCCTTTTCGCTTTTCCCGGCGCGCGGGGCCGGTTTCGTTCGCGCCATGCTCACCTGCTCGAAGACGTACAACGACATCCCGTTCGCGCATCGCCAGCACCTGCACGACGGGCACTGCGCGAACATCCACGGGCACAACTGGAGCCTCACCCTCACCTTCGCCTGCGCCGCGCCCGACGCCAACGGCTTCGTGGTCGATTTCGGCCGGCTGAAGTTCATCCGCCAGTGGATCGACAAGAACCTCGACCACGCCTGCCTCTTCAACTTCGACGATCCCATGCGCGAGGTCCTGCTCGAGGCCGCGCCCACCGTCTGGAAGGCGACCATCGTGCCGAACTGCTCGTGTGAGGGCATTGCTGAGTGGGCGTTCCGCAGCCTCGATCCGCTTGTGCGCGAGAACTCCGGCGGGCGGGTGTGGCTGACCGCGGTCGAGGTCGGCGAGGACGCGCGCAACTTCGCGCGGTTCACGCCGTAGGAAACAGCGCCACCAAGGAGTGTCCCGGCGCGCGCCGCTCTGTCGGCGCCGTTGGTAGGGCGCGGCGGCGACGGAACACCGCCCTCCACCGATCAGCGACGGGCCACGTTATTTCCCAGACACGCCCTAGCCTGCCTATTTCACGGAGTAGCGGAAGCCGTAAGGCTTTCGTCCGGGGTCGACATCGAAATTCTCACGAATTCCGCTACGAGGCTCTGCCAAGCTCCACGCTCGGAGTGTGAAATATCCGGGCTAGCACACAGGCCCGGCGCCGGGCCGGACCTGCGTGGGAAGGGAAACGTGGCGCGATCGCCGCTGCTCAGACCGCGAGCAGCACCTTGTGGGTCTTCTCGAATGTATCCTGCGGTGTGTTTCCGACCGGGATCTCGTGCAGCAGGCCCTTCGACCGGTAGAAGTCGAGCACCGGGTTGGCGGTGGCGTGGTAGGCGGCGAGGCGGTTGCGCACGACCTCGGGCTTGTCGTCATCCCGCTGGTGGAGCGGGCCGCCGCACTTGTCGCAAACGCCCGCGACGCGCGGCGGCGACATGTCGAGGTTGATCGTGGCTTTGCAAGCCCGGCAGACGCGCCGGCCGGAGATGCGCGCGACGATCTCGGCGTCGTCGGCCATGAAATTGACGGCGGCGTCGAGCGTGGTGCCGACTTCGGCGAGCAGGCCGTCGAGCGCCTCGGCCTGCGACCGGGTGCGCGGGAAACCGTCGAGCAGGAAGCCCCGGGTGCAGGACAGGCAGCGCAGGCGTTCGCGCACGATCTCGACGACGAGGTCGTCGGGCACGAGCGCCCCGCGTTGCATCTCGACGAGCGCCTGGCGCATGGCCGGTGAGGCGCGGTCGATGCCGGCGGCGATCGCCGTGCGGAAGATTTCTCCGGTGGAGAGCTGGCAGGCGCCGAAGGTCTGCACGATCAGATCGGCTTGGGTGCCCTTGCCTACGCCGGGCGGCCCGAGGAGCACGATGTGCCAGGGGCGGCGCGGACCCGGCCCGGTGGTGTCGCAGTGGAAGTCCGGACCCTTCAGCCAAGTGGAGCGATCGGGTCCCGGACGGTGGCTGGAATGGTTCGAGGGCACGCGAATGGAGCGGTTGCGGCGTCTGTGGGGGGGGCGCGGCGGCTCAGGCCAGGAACGAGCACACGTATTCACAGAGTCCGGCCTCGACCACGATGGTGAAGCCGCTCTTGCCGGGGACGTCGAAATAGGTGCCCGCGCCGTAGGTCCGGGCCGCGCTCTGGCCGTCGAGGGTCACCGTGCAGGTGCCGGCGACGATCTCCATGCGCTCCGGGGCGCCGGTGCCGAAATGGTAGTTGCCCGCACGGATCAGCCCGAGGGTCTTCTTGGTGCCGTCGGCAAACAGCACGGTGTGCGAGACGACGCCGCCGTCGAAGTAGACATTGGCCTTGGTGTGGACGGTGACGCCGGAGAATTGCGAGGGAGCGCTCATGACAAACGAGCGACCGTGGGGAAAAAGGCGCCGCTGACAAGCGAGCGTTGCGCTTCCGGCCACAAAACCACCCCGCGGCGGGGTCCCATGCATGAGGTTAATGCAAAGTCGGGAAAATCAGTCTTTCAAATCTCGCGCGCACCCTCATTAAGTCCGCCACTTATGGCTCTTAGACCTCTCACCGGTGGCCTGCAACCCTATGCAGGTCCCATGCTCCCACGTGGCACCGCGCTGCTCGCCAATCCGATCCTCAACAAGGGGACGGGGTTCACCGAGCGTGAGCGCGATGCCCTCGGTCTGCGCGGCTTGCTCCCGCCCCGGGTGTTCCCGATCAAGCAGCAGGTGGAGCGAGCCATCGCCAATTTCCGCAAGAAGACCGACCCGCTCGACAAGTACACCTTCCTCTCGAACCTCCAGGGCCGCAACGAGACCCTCTTCTACCGCCTCCTCGAGGAGTTTCCGGAGGAGATGATCCCGATCATCTACACCCCGACCGTCGGCCAGGCCTGCCTCGAGTTCGGCGCCATCTACCGCCGCCCGCGCGGCCTCTACATCACCATCAAGGACAAGGGCCACATCGCCGAGATTCTCGGCAACTGGCCCCAGCCCGATGTGCGCATGATCGTCGTCACCGACGGCGAGCGCATCCTCGGCCTCGGCGACCTCGGCGCCTACGGCATGGGCATTCCGATCGGCAAGCTCGGCCTCTACACCGCCTGCGCCGGCGTGCACCCCTACTACTGCCTGCCGATCACCATCGATGTCGGCACCGACAACCCGAAGCTCCACGCCGACCCGATGTACGTCGGCCTCAACCAGAAGCGCGTGCGCGGCCCCGAGTACGACGAACTCATCGAGGAGTTTGTCGTCGCCGTGAAGAAGGCCTACCCGAAGGTCCTCGTGCAGTGGGAGGACTTCGGCAACACCAACGCCTTCCGCATCCTCCACAAGTACCAGAAGGACGTCCTCAGCTTCAACGACGACATCCAGGGCACGGCCTCCGTCGCCCTCGCCGGCATCCTCGGCGGCCTGCGCCTCAACGGCGGCAAGCTGCTCGACCAGAAGCTGATCTTCCTCGGCGCCGGCGAGGCCGGCACCGGCATCGCCGACCTCTTTGTCGAGGCCGCGGTGCAGCAGGGCATGTCCGAGGCCGACGCGCGCAAGCGCTGCTGGTTCGTCGACTCCCAGGGCCTCGTCGTCAAGACCCGCCCCGGCAAGCTCGCCGAGCACAAGGTCCCCTACGCCCACGACGCGAAGTTCCTCGCCACCCTCGAGGAGGCCGTCGACGAGCTCAAGCCCACCGCCCTCATCGGCGTGTCCGGCACCCCGCGCACCTTCACCAAGGCGATCGTCGAGAAGATGGCGAAGTACAACGCGCAGCCCATCATCTTCGCGCTCTCCAACCCGACCTCGAAGGCCGAGTGCACCGCCGAGGAGGCCTACACCTGGTCCAATGGCACCGCGATCTTCGCCAGCGGCAGCCCGTTCCCGACCTTCACGCTTCACGGCAAGACCTACGTCCCCGGTCAGGGCAACAACGTGTACATCTTCCCCGGTGTCGGTCTCGGCGCCCTGGCCTGCGAGTCGAAGCAGGTCACGAACAAGATGTTCCTCATCGCCGCGCAGACCCTCGCCTCGCTCGTCAACGACGCGGACCTGGCCGTGCGCCGCGTGTATCCGCCGCTCTCGAAGATCCGCGAGGTCTCGGCCACGATCGCCGCCGCCGTCGTCGAGGAGTGCCACCGCGAGGGCCTCGCGCAGCTCCCGAAGCCGGCCGATGTCGAGGCCGATGTCCGTGCCCGCATGTTCGTGCCGGAGTACGAGGAGTACATCTGAACCCGTGACCGGTGGACTGTCGACGGTCGACAGTGGACCGTTGACTGTTGCCGGTATCCGGAAGGTCGGTCCTTTTTCTTCCCCAGGCGCCGCTCGCAAGAGCGGCGCCTTTTTTCTGCGCGTAGCGGAACGTTTGACGTTCCGTGCCCGTTCTCGCCGCCGGTTCCACCAGACCGTGTAGCGTCGCCTCCCTCACAAGAGCGCGTAGCAACAAGCTCGACTTTGCGGACTTCGCCGGTCTGATGGTCCTGCGAAACCGGGCACGGGTAGTCGGTACGGAAACTCCTCCCCCAAAGCCTCAACCCCCTCAACAAAGCGATCACCCTTGCCGAGGTCAGGGACCGCAATGCGAATGAATAACACCGATAGGCGAAGAAGAAGCACCCCATCATGAAGACCATCTTTCTTGTCGTTCTTGGCGTGGCCGCGCTCTTCGGAGTTGGCGCATTCATCTTCTCGAATAGCGGCGACCCCAAAGAACGAGCCAAAGAAGCAGCAGGCGCAGCGGCTGGCGGCGCGATGATGGCGGGCGGCTGTATGCTTCAGGCTGCTATCGGCGCTGCATTTCTTCTTTTCGGATTCTGGGTGCTATCGAAAATCTTTGGTTGACCGCTGAAAGGCGTTCCGGCCGCCAGCGAACACCCTCCACATCTCCCGAGAATCAAAAGGCTCACTGCACCGCTCGCCTGCGCGTTTCTCATCGTTGACGTTCGCTAGAAGACCATGAGTACCGACATCATCTCCCTCACAGAGCGTCGACCAGAAACATGGACGAATTACTAGACGAGATCTACTACGGCGGGCCTAAGTCGTTCTCGAAGGATCGCCTTGAGAAGGTTCGTGATCTCTTTTCGCAGCGTCTGGCGTTATTGTTTACCCCAACCGAGTGCATCCCTTCCCGTTACGTTGGTCGAGGCCCGTTCCGTCTGACACTGCCGGTTGCCATTCCGTCTATCTATGATCTCGCCTTTCGAACCGGCTATGATCGCCCAAAGATGTGGTTGGATCTTCTCCAACGGGCGACCGGCAAGATTCGTTGGACCTATATTCGCCCTGCGGTGGTGACCGTGACCAAGTTTGATAGCTATGATCACGGCGCCGTGAATCGATCCGGATGCAAAGCCCTTCAAGATGCACTGAAGATGATGGCGAATGGTCGCCGCGACCGAAGGCCGTTATTCTATTTTGGGGCCATCTTTGACGATAATTGTGAGGATCTTCGCGGCTTCGACCCGAACTTCCGTTGGCAGCGTATTCGGCACCCGAAAGATGCCCATCTCGAGATCGAAGTTGAAGAGGCACGGAATCATCCGTCGAACGACTGATCGGTGCGCCGCGGTCGGGAGCGATACGCTCCCGCGCATCGCGACGGCGGGCGGAGGCGGCGGGCCGCGGTGTTCTGCGCTGGCGCGCGGGCGGCCGGCGGTTTTGCTCGGCGGGGCATGCTCGCCGAACTGTTGCGCTACTTCACCCTGCGTTGCCCGCCGTGGGCGCGGCTGCTGGGTATGGCGCAGGAACATGTGGCGATCACCTACCGGCACCGGCGCACGGCCCAGGCGTGGACGCCCCATCTCGACGCCAGCAAGGCCGCGATCCTCGAGGGCGCGGAGCGTTGCCGTGAGCGGCGGCGGGTGCTCGTGCTCGGCGCGGGCGACTGCCGCGATGTGCCGGTGGCGGAACTCGCCGCGCGGTTCGATAAGGTGATCCTCACGGATGTCGTGCTCGGTCCGGAGCTGCGTCGGCTGGCCAAGCGCAGCGGCGGCAAGATCCGCGCGGAGGTGTGGGATGCCACCGGCGTGCTGGCCGAGCTGGCCCGCGGCTGGCGCACGCTCTCCCCGGCGCAGGCGGAGGCGCTCTTTGCGAAGGGCGATCCCGGTCTGCCGCCCGGCGGCGAGCCGGACCTGATCGTTTCGGCCAACTGCATTTCCCAGCTCGGCGTGGTGCCGCTGGATCGTTTCCCCGGAGCCGACGACGACGGCAAACTCCAGGATCGCTGCGGCGCGGCCGCGGCGCGGCGGCATATCCAGTGGTTGGCGGCGCGGCCCGGCGTGCGTGTGCTGCTCGGCGACCGCGCGCGGCTCGACCTCGCGGCCGACGGGCGCGAACTCAAGCGCGAGCGCATGCCGGGCATGGATGGTCTCCGGAAACCGGATCGCGCGTGGCAATGGCTGCTCGCGCCGATCCCCGAGTGGAGCGCGGACTTCCACCGTGTCCACGAAGTGGGCGCGTGGATCGACGGACCGCGGAGGCGGTGAGCAGACGACGGACGACAGAGAGCGGAGGGGTCGGTCTGCGGCCTCGCTCGCCGCGTTCCAGTGGGTACGCGGCTGGGCCGGATGGCAGACGGCGGAGTTGCGACAAAAGGAAACGAAGGGAAGGAAGGGCGGAAGGGGTGGGGCCGGCCCGCGGCGTTCCTCGCTGCAGTACGCGGCTGGGCGGCGAATCGCTGTTCTGGCGAACAGCGCCACGGGAGAGGGTGGTCAGAACGCCAACGACCGCCACGCGAGCCAGAGTGCGAGGGCGAGGAGGGCGAGGCCGAAGGCGCGGGGGAGCCAGTGCTGGGCGCGGCGGAGTTGCGCGGCCACGACGGGCGCGCGCAGCGCGAGCACGACGAGCGTCCAGAGCACGGCGCCGTGGACGACGATCGTGACGGGCACGGCGATCCGCCAACCGAGCGCGGTGCCGGTCGGGAGCAGTTGCGCGAAGAGACCGACGAAGAAGAGAAACGCCTTCGGGTTGGTGAGATTGCAGACGAGGCCGTCGACGAAGCCGCGGCGGGCCGCGGACGCATTTTCGTGGTCCGACCGCATCAGGATTTTGCGTCCTTGGTCTGCGGCAGTGGTCGAGACGGTGGCGTCGGCCCGGGCGAGGAGCGCGCGCAGGCCGAGGTAGGCGAGGTAGGCGGCGCCGGCGAGCTGGAGGGCACGCATCGCGGCGGCGGGCAGGGCGGCGCAGCCGAGCGAGATGGCGAGCACCTGCACGGCGAGCCCGAGCGTGATGCCCGCCACGGTGCCGAGGCCGCGCGCGGCGGTGGGGCCGAGGCTGTTGCGCAGGATCAGCAGGAAATCAGGACCCGGACTGAGCAGTCCGAGGCTGAGGACTCCGAGCAGGCCGAGGAGTTGGGCGAGCATGGGACGGTGGACAGTCGACGGTGAACTGTTGGCGGTGGGTTGGCCTTTGGCCTCCCTCGCCGCGTTAAGCTCTCTCGCCATTGCATTCTGCATTGGCTTGCGAGGCGCACCGCGGTCCGGGGGGACCGGGGGGGGGTATGCGGCTGGGGCGGTGAACAGTGAGCGGTGGACGGTGAGCGGTGGGTCGGGATGCCTGTCGTTAACCCGGATATTTCACACTCCGAGCGTGGAGCTTGGCAGAACCTCGTAGCGGAATTCGTGAGAATTTCGATGTCGACCCCGGACGAAAGCCTTACGGCTTCCGCTACTCCGTGAAATAGGCAGGCTAAGCGGCACCTGACTGCCGAGAGAACCGGGTTACTGGCTACCGGAAACTGGACACCGGCTACCGTCAACAGTCCGCCGTTCACCGGTCCGTTCATTCGGCGGGCGGGGCGAAGACCATGTGATCCTTGACCTTGCCGGGTTGGAGCGGGGTGGCCTCGCCTTTCACCCAAGCCTTGTGGCCGTCGGAATAGTAGGGCGACAGCGGATGGCCGCTTTGGCCGCCGGGCATCTCGAGGATGCCGTTCTCCTCCGCACCGGGCTGGACCACGAGGCGCGCCGACGCGCCGAAGGATGGGGATTGGGCGCGGACGACAAGCGGATCGCCGGGCAGCGGATCAGCCGGCCGATCGAGGAAGAAGCCGAGAGCGGGGAACGCGCGGCTGAGCGGGTGTTGCATGCGCAACCGGTTGGCCTCGCCGAGCGTGTGCCCGGCGAGCTTGGCCGGTCCGCCGGCGGTGGTGACGGTGGCGTCGGCGGCGGCGAGGAGCAGGTCACGCCAGCCGGTCGCGCCCTGCGGGTGCCAGGCGGCGGGCTGTTGGGAGGCGAGGGTGAAGGCGACGCGGTCGAGCGGGAGCGAGGAGGAATCGAAGGCGGGCAACGCGAGGCGGCAGCGGTCGAAGACGAGATGGTCGACCTGGCGGAGCACGGCGGCGCGGAACTCGCGCACCAGCAGATAGCCGGCGGAGTCGGGCACGGCGCGGCCGCCCCAGTTCTCGGCGAGGCGCCGGAGTTCGGCCCGGCCGGGATCGGCGGCGGTCGCGGCGGGATCGAGCGTGGTGAGGAGCAGTTTCTGCCAGCGTTCGAGGTAGAGACCGCGGACGTCGAGTTGGACATCGAGGAGCGCGGCGGGGTTGAAGGTTTCGAGGGCGCTGAGGCGTTCGCGGAGCTGGCTGGCTCGGGCGCCGAGCTGGTAACCGCCGTCGCCGAGGAGCGCGAGATCGGCGCCGCCGACCATGCGGTTGTTGGCCGACCAGATGCGACCGGAGGCGGGGTTGTAGACCTGCGGGTGTTTCTCGCGGGGCAACCAGCCATCCCAGCGCGCGGTGCCGTCGGCCCAGGAGACGGGCGCGGTGCCGTCGAGCCCGACGCGGTGCGGCAGGCGGCCGGCGACGGTCCAGCCGATGTTTCCCTCCTGGTCGGCGACGACGATGTTGAGGTGCGGCAGGCCGGCGGTCTTCGCGAACGCGAGGGCAGCGCGGGCGGAGTTGGTGGTTTCGAGCTCGGAAAGCTGGAGATCGTAGGCCGACGGCTCGGCCATGGCCCAATGGAGGGCGAGGCGGCGGCCGCGGTGGTCGGTGCCGAGGAC
>JAEXPL010000383.1 GCA_023446865.1 Verrucomicrobiota bacterium
CGCCGCTCGGGAGAGCGGCGCCACACATGGAACGCCGAGCGCGAGGAGCACGGCGAGGAGGCGGGGAGTCGCCGCTCTCGCGAGCGGCGCCACGACGGAAAGGACGTTCACGGATGAGCGAAGGTTCAACGCATGCCCTCGGCGCGCAGGCTGGCGGGGGCGTAGTTCTGCGCGGTGCGCGGGACGTTGAACTGGTACATCTTCTCCTCGTTATCGAGGCCGTAGGCGAGGTAGCGGCCGGCCACGAGGTCGGTGTGGACCTCGAGGGTGCTCCAGAAGGATTTCACGTCGTAGTAGTTGATGCAGTGCGCCTCGGAGACGCGCCAAAGCTGGCCGCGGGCGTCGTACTGGTCGACGGCGAGGATCTGCCAGCTGTCCTCGTCGAGGTAGAAGGTGCGGCGCGGATAGAGGTGGCTGGTCGTGGGCTTGACGGTGGCCTCGACGACCCACACGCGGTGGAGCTCGTAGCGGGCGAGGTCCTGGTTGATGTGCAGCGGGGTGAGGATGTCCTTGTACTTCACCTGGTCGCTGTGGAGCCGGTAGGAGTAGTAGGGGACGAACATCTCGCGCTTGCCGAGCAGCTTCCATTCGTAGCGGTCGAGGGCGCCGTTGAACATGTCGAGCTGGTCGGAGGTGCGAAGGCCGTCGGCGGCGGTGCCGGGGCCGTCGTAGGCGACCTGCGGGGCGCGGCGCACGCGGCGCTGGCCGGTGTTGTAGATCCAGGCGCTGCGGGGCTCCTTGATCTGGTCGAGCGTCTCGTGGACGAGGAGGATCGAGCCGGCGAGGCGGGCAGGGGCGGTGACGGTCTGTTTGAAGAGGAAGACGATGTTGTCGAGCTTGGCGGGTGTCATGCCTTCCTGGAGGTACGGGAAGAGAAACTCCTCCTCGAACTGGACGAGGGTGTAGTCGCCGCCACGGGTGGGCGCGGCCTGGCCGACGGTGCGGACGGCGGAGGCGCCACGGAAACGCAGGAGGTGGTTCCACATCACCTCCTGCGCGTTGGCCGGAATGGGGAAGGGAATGCCGATCACGGCGTCGAGCACGCCGTTGCCGTCGGGGGCGAGCTTGGCGTCGACGGCGGTCTTGCGGGTGGCGTCGTAGATGTGCTGCGGCTGGGAGACGCTACGGCGGGTCGGGTAGACGACGAGCTTGTAGTCGGGATACGCCTGGAGGAGCGCGAGGGCGCCGGCGGTGAGCTGGTCCTTGTGCTGGTCGGCGTTGGCCGGGGTGATCGTGTAGAGCGGGGCATCGGCCGCGAACGGGTCGGGGTGGTGCATGCCCGGCTTGTAGCCGGCGGGGGCCTCGGTGACGCCGCCGGTCCAGGCGGGGATGGTGCCGGCAGCGTTGCCAGCGCGCTCGGCGCCCATCGGGGTGAGATCCTGGTCGAGCCGGGCGGCCTCCTCGGGGCTGACGCCGGCGGCGAGCCAGGCAGCAGACGTGGAGAGGAGCGCGGCAGTGGTGAGCAGACGAAAGGCAGTGCTGGACATGGCGAAAGGGGGGACGGAGTTAGAAGGAGTACTTGATCGTCGAGGAAACGAAATCGCGATCGTGGAGGAGATTGCGCGAACCAGCACCGGAGAAGTTCACGTAGCGCAGGTCGAGCGTCCACTTGTTTTGGTAGGTGAACTCGACGCCGAGGGTGAGCGTGCGGCGCCCTTCGACGAAGTTGCCGAGCGGCAGCGGGGTCGTGCCGAAGAAGTCATAGGCGAAGCCGACGCTCGGTGCCATGTTCACGCCGGCGAAGACGTTGTTGTAGTCGAACTTCGCGAGCATCTGCGCGCCGGCGGAGAAGTCGTCGGCGAACCAGGAACCGGGCGTGGTGCGGAAAGTGCCGTTGCCGGTGCCGATCATGGCGGCGGCGCTGTTGGAGGTGTAGGTGCCGGGGGCGTCGTAGCGCAGCACGCTCTTGTCGGGCAGGCCGGGGACGGAGACGGCGCCGATCTCGGCGACGAGCGTCCACTGGCTGGCGCCGAGGAGGCGGCCGAACATCTTGGTGGCGGTGGCCTGGGCCTGCCAGACGGCGTGGCGCCGGTAACCGCGGACATCCGTGCCGAGCCGGCCCTGGAAGTTGCCGAGCTGGTTGAACTGGCCGTACTTCGTGCCGGTCGGCGTATCGAGCGCGGACATGGCAGCGAAGAGCAGCTCGACGTCGTCCACCTGGAGCGGCTGGTTGGCCTTGTAGGAGATTTCGCCCTGGAGCGAAACGCCGGCGAGCGTGGTGTTGAAACTGGTGCCGACGAGCTGGATGTCCTCCGGGTACTCCAGCATGTAACGACCGGTGGCGGCGGCCGTGAGGAAGGCGATCTTCTTGGCGTTGGCAATGGCCAGCTGGGAGGTGGGCGCCTGGAGCGTGGCGATGTGCGTGGGGGTGAGGGCGCCGGGGTTGGTCTGGGAGAGGACGATCAGCTGCCAGAGGCCGGCGGCCTGGGTGGCGGCGACCGTCTGGGACATGCCGGCCTTCATGAAGACCGCGGTGAGCGGGCCCTGGAGGTTGGTGTTGATCGCAGAGGTCGGGGTGACCGCGCTGATGAGCGGCAGGCGGCTGTGGTAGTTGAGGAAGAAGAGGCCGAACTCGGTGTCGCCAAGGTTCGAAGCCAGGTAGTGGGCCGCGAGGCCGAACTGGCCCTGGTGCTGGGCGAGGCGGTCGTCGGCCCGCGGCACGGCGCCGAGCGCATCGGTGTCGGCCAGCGCGCCGAAGCCGAGATAGACGTTGCGGCCGCCGGTGCTGGCGAAGTCGTTCGAGCTGAAATAGGAGCCGCGCGGGTCGAGGTCGGTCTTCTTGAACGCGAGCAGGTAGAACGCGTCGAAGGAGAGCGCCTCGTTGACCGAGAGTGAACCGGAGACCATGGGCACCGCCTTGAGCGCTTCGCGCAGCTCGGAGCCGGGGGTGCGCAGACGGGACACATCGACGGGGTTGATGGCGTTGATCCCGTTCGGGATGAAGGTGCTCTCGCCCCAGCTGAGCACTTGGCGGCCGAAACGGAGATTCGCGGGCATGCCGCCGGCGTCGAACTTGTAGCTGAGGTAGGCGTCGAGCAGGCTGATGTCGTGCTCGACCTTGCGGCGGCCGAGGGCGTTGAGGGGCACGCGCTGGTGTTCGCCGCGGCCGACCTCGGGATCGTAGAAATAGGTGGTGCGGAAGAAGGCGGCGAGGTTGCCGGACTTCAGCTCCAAGTCGTGGGTGCCCTTGAAGAGCGTGGAGTAGAAGCCGCGGGCGTAATTGAGGTCGCCGTCGTCGCCGTTCACGGACGCGGCGGTGCCGGGCACGCCCTCGAAGGTGGCGCTGGGGGCGTAGAGGTCAGGGGAGGGGTCAGCCAGCCGGTAGGCGGCGCCAAAGGAGAGGGTGGAATCGAAGCTGCCGTGGATGGAGCCGAAATCGAAGGTGACGGCGTGGGCGGCGGAGGCGGCGAGCAGGGCACCGGCAAAGGCGGCGCCGCAGCGGAGTGAGGAGTGGAGAACAGACGGTCCGGATAGGGATCGGTTCATGATGACTTGGAGGACTGTTTCGGGGGTAGGTGCGAAACGTCGGCTGGTTGTTTGCGGGGGCCTGAAGCCAAACCGTGGGCCAGCCGAGTTCAAGGCCGAAGGTGGAGCCCGGTTGGGGATGGCGAACAACCGCTGGCACCATGCGAGAGGGCGAGGGCGGCCAAACAACCGTTGCGCCGGGGCGCGTTTCCCCATCATTTCGGCCCATGGCGTCAGGCCTCGGCGACTTCATCCACATCAAGGGTGCCCGCGAGCACAACCTCAAGAACCTCGAGGTGCGCATCCCGCGCGGGAAGCTCGTCGTCGTGACCGGCGTGTCCGGCTCGGGCAAGTCGTCGCTGGCCTTCGACACGCTCTACGCCGAGGGCTACCGCAAGTACATGGAGAGCCTCTCGGCCGCCGCGCGCCAGATGCTCGAGCAGCTCAAGCGGCCCGACGTCGATTTCATCCACGGGCTCTCGCCCGTCCTTGCCATCGAGCAGCGCACCGGCGGCGGTTCGCCGCGCAGCACGATCGCGACGGTGACCGAGATCGCCGACTACGCGCGGCTGCTCTGGGCCCTGAAGGGTGAGCAACGGTGCCCGAAGGACGGCGGCCGCGTGATCCAGCACACGCTCGACGAGTGCGTGGAACGCCTTCTCGCCACCGCGCCCGGCCAACGCGCGATGCTGCTCGCGCCCGTGCTCACCGCGAAGGCGGCCGTGCTGCGCGACGAACTGCCGCGCCTCCGCCAACGCGGTTTCCAGCGCGTGCGGCTCGCCGGCCAGATCGTCGACCTCGACGACCGCAACCTACTCCCGGCCGGCCTGAAAGAGGCGACCGTCGAGCTCGTGGTCGACCGCCTCGTCCTCAACCCCGACCAGCGTAGCCGCCTCGCCGACTCGCTGGAGCTCGCCTTCCGCGAGGGGCAGGGCCGCGCGCTCGCGCTCACGCAGGCGGCGAACGACGCGCCGTGGGTCGAACATGGGCTCAGCCAGAGCCTCGCGTGCGAGATCTGCGGCGACACCTTCGAGAAACTCACGCCGCGGCATTTCTCCTTCAACCACTCCGAGGGCGCGTGCCCGACCTGCGGCGGCCTCGGCCGCGCTTTGCGTTTCGACGAGGAACTCGTCGTGCCGGATCCGACGAAATGCATCCGCGAGGGCGCGCTCAAGCCGCTGCGCATTGGCGGGAAAAACGTCATCATCAAGAACAACGCGCTGCTCAAACAGCTCGCCGAGCAACTGCCCTTCGATCCGGAGACACCGTGGAAGGAGCTGCCCGAGGAGACGCGCCACGCGCTGCTCCACGGCGCGGGCGAGCGGCAGTTCACCTTCCGGCTGCGCCGCGGGTCGAGCGCGGAGAGCGGAGCATTCCCCGGCGTTTTCGCGCTGCTCGACGAGGCACGGCGCACGACCAGCAGCGACGGGTTTGCGGCGCGGTTGGCGACTTTCCAGATGTCGTGCGACTGCCCGACCTGCCACGGCGCACGGCTCGCGCCGGCGAGCGCGGCGGTGGTCGTCGCGGGGATGAAGCTGCCGGATTTCTTCGCGCTCGATGTGGAGCAGGCTCTCGGGTTCGTCGCCACCCTCGGCGGTGACGGCGCGGGCGAGGCCGGCACGCCGTACGGGGAGGTTGTGGGCGGCATCCGCCAACGGCTGCATTTTCTCAACGAGACCGGGCTCGGCTACCTCACGCTCGACCGCGAGTACTCGACGCTCTCCGGCGGCGAGGCGCAACGTGTGCGGCTCGCCACGCAACTCGGCATGGGGCTGACCGGCGTCGTCTACGTGCTCGACGAGCCCAGCATCGGCCTGCACCCGCTCGACAACGAGCGGCTGCTCCAGTCGCTCGTCGAGCTGCGCGACCGCGGCAACACCGTGGTCGTGGTCGAGCACGATGAGGACACGATGCGACGCGCCGACTGGCTGATCGAACTCGGGCCCGGCGCGGGCGCCGAGGGTGGGCAGCTCCTGTTTTCCGGTACGCCGGCCGATTGCATGCGCACGCCGATGGCGAAGTCGACCACCGGGCCGTTTCTCGCGCGCAAGATGGGCGTGTCGAAGGACGCGAAGGATTATCCCGCCGACGACC
>JAEXPL010000456.1 GCA_023446865.1 Verrucomicrobiota bacterium
GTTCCTCCGCGACGAGGTGCGCGTCATCTGCGCGACCATCGCGTTCGGCATGGGCATCAACAAGCCCAACGTCCGCTTCGTCGTCCACTACGACCTCCCCAAGAACGTCGAGGGCTACTACCAAGAAACCGGCCGCGCCGGCCGCGACGGCCTTCCCGCCGAGTGCCTGCTCCTCTACTCCGCCGGCGACGCCGCCAAACAGGGCCATTTCATCGACGAGATCACCGACGCCGAAGAGGCCGCCCGCGCCCGCCGCCAACTCCGCCAGATGCTCGCCTACGCCGACGCCACCAGTTGCCGCCGCGTCGAGCTCATGGGCTATTTCGGAGAGCCCTTCCAAGCCTGCGACTGCGGCGCGTGCGACAACTGCCTCTCGCCCCTCGAGACCTACGACGCCACCGTCCCCGCGCAGAAGCTCCTCTCCTGCGTCTACCGCATCCGCGCCGCCAGCGGCTTCGACATGGGCCTCAAGCACGCCGTCGACGTCCTCCGCGGCCACGCCAACGAGAAGACCGAGCGCCTCGGGCACGACCAGCTCACCACCTGGGGCATCGGCGCCGACACCACCGAGCACGAGTGGATGCACCTCGGCCGCGAACTCCTCCGCCTCGGCTACCTCGAGCTCGGCACCGAGATGCCCGTCGTCTCGCTCACCGACGCCGGCCGCGAACTCCTCCGCCCCCGCACCGCCGTCACGCTCGCCAAGCCTCGCGCCGTCGTGAAACCGAAACGCGACCGCCAGGCCCGCGCCCGCCGCGGCGACTTCGACTACGACGAGATCCTCTTCGAGCGCCTCCGCGAACACCGCCAGAAGCTCGCCACCGAGCTCGAGGTCCCCGCGTACATCGTCTTCGGCGACACCACGCTGCGCGAGATGGCCCGTTTCTATCCGGCGACGCCCACCGAGATGAGCGGCATCACCGGTGTGGGCGAAAAGAAGCTCGAGCGTTTCGGCGACGTCTTCCTCGCCGCCATCCGCGCCCACCTGCAGGTCCACGGCAAACAGACCTTCGCCGATTAGGCCGCACAAGCTGGAAGCCGGAGAATCTGGAACTCAGGAAATCAGGAACGATCCGCCTTAAGCCAATGTGGCGATTCCAAGTCATAGCTGGACGACGCAGTCGTTCAGCTGGTCAGCCGGAATGACGGGAGAATCGGGGAGTCATGACCGAACGAGGTACCGCCGAGCCGCTCCACCATAGCCTCGCCTTCCGATCATCCCGCCCCCGCTACTACCTCTCCGGCGGCGGGTAGAACTGGCGCCGCGCGGCTTCGATCGCAGACTTGATCCGTTCGTCGTGCCTCAGCCGGGCATAGAGCTCCACGAACTTCTCCGTCAGCGGCATGTTCTCCGAGTAGAGCACCGGCTGCCCGGCGATGCTCACATCCACGAACCCGAAGATCGGATCGATCGTGTAGCGATATTCTCGTTCCTCAAAAAGAACCGTCACCGTTAAGATCCGCAGCGCCTCGTTGAGCGTGGCCGCCGTTCTGGAAGGAACCTTTGCCGGCGTGTCATCGCGCAGCAGCGCGAGCAACTGGAGGCGTGCCTCGTCATCCAGCGGCACCACCACATCCGCCTTCGGCAACCCGAGGTCGCCACACAGCTCCTGCAACCTGGCGCCGTGCAGCACGAACGTTGGCTCCAGCCCCGCCGCCGGGGCCTCAAGCCACGCCTTACTGCCCCGCACCTCCTCGACGAACTCATCACGCAGCGACGACCAGACCAAGGGCATCGGCTCGAAATCAATCAGTGCCGGCCCCGGAGTCGGCGTCACCATCTTGTGCGCGCAGCCACAGAGAAGCGTGAGTATCGCGAACAACAGGGCGCACTTCATCGGCTCACCTCACGTCGTTTCGCGGCCTCGCGCTCTACTCGGTCCGCAACCTCCGGCGCCTCGCCGTCCGGCCAGATCTCAATGGCGGGAAAACGCCTTCCTGCGGAAATCGCCATCGGATCGAACAGCGGCCAGATCCTGAGGCTCAGCAGCGTGTCGTAGACCTCCACGCCCCGCCCAAAAGGGCAATTCAGCGTTCCGTGGATCATCGCGTGGTGCGGTCGGAACTCCCGTGCATGTTTGATCAGGAACAACCGGAAGTTCGGGTACGCGATGCTCATCTCTCCGATGAACACGCAGTCCTCCTCAAGCACGATGTTCAGAACCCGCGGGCCCGCAGCGTCCTCGTCGACCCACGGATACCCCTCACAAAGTTCGTCCTGATCCCGCCCTGTCGCCTCCGCTCCCGCCGACTCCTGCGACTCGCGCGACGCACCTATCGGCCGCCAACACACAAGCCCCACCACCAACGCGACCACCGCCGCAAGCGCGAGTAGTGGCAGAGCGTAACGCTGCAGGTTCTTGTTCATCGGTCTCCTGTGCGTCCGTCACTTCTTCGGGCGGGCTCTACCGGCAGCCGCCGCATCGGGCTCCATAGTCTACCGAGATACGCCTCGGTGGTTCTGGCAGGTGCGGCGGGGTTCACGGCCGGCAGCGTAGTGCCGGACACATCGCGCTCAAGGGAAATGGCGCCGGAGAAAGCGCGCCCGGAAGGACGATCGAGAAGACGGCACCGAGAACCGAAAGAGTCGGACCTCGGTGCGCGCTGTGCTCTCCGTGTTTCGAAAACCCGCTCCTGGATTGTTGAACATCGCCGAAAAGACTGACGGGCACTTCCTCAACATAGCGGAGGGATTTGCCGAGCGAACGGACGGCGACGGAGCGCCGTCCCTACCGCGTCAGTCCAATGCGCAAGTCTCCATCGGGTGGCCCCGATCGGGCGGTGAGAGTGAGGAGTGGGAAGCGACAAAGCGGAAGGCGGTCTGCGCGCGATCGGGACGGCTTTGTCTCCCAGTTACGGGCAGCGCAGAAAGAGACGAGGCTCATGCCGCTCGCGGATCAACAATCCGGCCCATGAAGAGGATCGCGCCCGTGCGCGTCTCGCGAATGAGGAACAGGAACGGGTGATCAACCTTGAAGGGTTTGGGCGTGGGCAGCTTCGGCTCGCCGACACCGAACGCAGCCAGCGTGACAACGCTCTCCGCCGCCGCCTCGGTCCCCTGCTCGTTCACGTCGATCACCGCCTTCTGCAGCACCTCGCCGACGGCCACCACTGGTTCGGCCGATAGCCCCGAGAAATCGGCCACGTTCGGATCAAAGGCCGCGCTCACACCGCCTCGTTTCAGCGCCGCCATGCAGTCGGGCTGCGCCGAGGTCCTGAACTTGGGCATCTCCAGCGCGAGGTAGTCCGAGGTGGCCGAACCGACCTCGCTCAGCCACTCGGCCACCTTTTCGGCGCTCAAGGTTCGCTCCAATTCCACGAGGTCGTCCGTCCGCCGCGGTAGCACGATCACCATCTCAAAACCACCTGCGTAGGGTAGTCGCAGCAGACGGCAGCCTTTCGCTCTCGCGACAGGGAACCACTGCGTCTGCCGCATCGTGGGCACCTCGATCCGCTGCCGCCCGAGAAGAGTGAATTTGGCGGGTTCCGTCGCATCCTCCTTGAACTCATTTTCCCACGCCGCCTTGAAATGTACCGCGTTGCTGAGGGTGAGACTGGTCTGCGGCGTGAGCGCCGCGGGCGAAACCACATCGGAGATCAGCCCCGCGGTCTTCGTGTTGATCCAGCGGTTGATCGTCTCCGCCGCGGTTTCCGGTCGCGCGTAGTCGAGCGGCAGCACCTCGGCGCGGAACTGTTCGCGAGCCGCGGCCAGAAACTCCGGTCGCAGTGCGCAGCCCTGTTTGGGCCAGAGCGCATTCGCGACGGTGAGCGAGGCTAAATCTTCACGCACCGCCCGGCCAAACGCCTTCGCCATCCCCGCGTACCCCGCCGCCACCTGTTCGCGTGGGAGGTCGAGGCGCAGGGCCTGCCGGAGCTCTTGCTCGGTCGCACCGCGCGCGCCGGTCGCCGTGAGCGCCAACGCGCTCGACAGACTGAAGGGCGAGAACACGAGGTTACCCGTCTGCTCCTTGGCGAACTCGCGGTACAGCGCCACGCCGAACGCGTTGTTCGCCTCCGCCACCTTGCGCGCCAAGGCGAGATCGTCCTGCGACCGCGCCTGCGGCGCAGCCACGAAGACCGAGGTGAACAACAACGAGGCGAACGAGAGCAGTTTGGGGCGCATTGCGTTTCTCCGTCACCAGACCCTAGGCACGGGTTCCCGCCGCGGGAAGGCTTTTCCGCGACGCCCCGCTTCCGATTCCCGGAGTTTCGCCGTCCGATCTTTCCCCGGTTTCGGGCAGGGTCACGGCTTGGCGGAACGACTGCGGCGTTCCGCTACCGTGCCGCCTCCTGCTCCGCGTTCCGGCGCTCAGCGGTCGAGCGTGAGGGTCCACTCGGTGGCGACGCCGGGGACGTGGGCGAAGGTCTTTGCGGGCGCAGCGGAGGGTGCCGTTGCGGCGTCGGCCTCAGCCCGCACGGCGTAGTCGCCGTAGAAGCCGCGGACGGAGGCATATCCGTTCGCGTCGGTCACGAGGCGGGTGCGCGTTTTCCAGCGGTGGTTGAGCAATTCGTCGATGACGCGGTAGGCGGGCTTGGGGCTGAAGTCCTTGTTCAGGAGCGCGCTGCCCTTGATGAAAGAGTCGTTCTCGGTGAAGTCCCACCACGTGAACGACGCGACCGCCGGATGTCCGAACGCGAGGGTGTACATCTCCCGCGCGAACTCGGCCTGCGCCTCCTCGGACCAGTTGCCCTCCCTGTAGCCGCCGGTGATCGCCGTGCCGGGCAGCGAGTGTGGGTGGAACTCCGTGATGTGGATCGGGAGACCGAGTTTGCTGAGCTGCTCAAACGTGGCCCAGACCTTCTGCGGCGGAAACCATTCCGAACGCGGCTCGTGCGCCTGCACGCCGATGCCGTGCAACGGCATGCCGCGGCGTTGCAGCTCCTTCACCAGCGCAACGAAACGCTCGCGGGTGCGTGGCCAGGCGATGAGCCCGAAATCGTTGAGGAGGAGCGTGGCCTTTGGGTTCGCGGCGTGGGCCCAGCGGTAGCACGGCTCGACCCAGTCGGCGATCGACGGGATCGAGGGGCCTTGGTCGTCGTAACGCGCCCCCTCGTCTCGCCCTGCGAGTCGCAGCGCGGAATCCCACGTGATGGTGTTGGCGGTCTCATTGGCGACGTCCCACAGGTCGATCGTGCCGGCGAAGCCCTTCACGTTGTCCACGATGCGCGCCTGCAGGAGCGCCTTCGTCGTCTCGGGCGGGAGGTCGCGCAACCACGGCGGCATGCCGGCAGGGTGCGTCCAAGCGAGTGGATGGCCCTTGCACACGATGCCGCGGGCGCGGGCCCACTCCGTGACCCGCAGGAGGCGTTGCCACTCCGGGCGGCCCGGCACCGGCTCGTAGCCGTCCCAATAGAACGGGAAGATCGCGAGATTGAAGAGGCGGGTGAAACGTTCGTCGAAGAGCGCGCGCTGCTCGGGCGTGAAGTGCTGCTCGTCGAGTAGCTCGAAGATGATCGAGCCGAAGCGGAAATGGTGGGTGCGCTGCTCCACCAGCACCGGCACGCCGGCGACGGGCCGGCCGGCGGCGTCGACCACGCGCAGGCGGATGTCGCCTTTGCGGTGCTGCTCGATGTTGCGCTCGGCCTGCGCGAAGAGGGCGGATACATCGTCGGTGGCGGCGCGCAGCGAACCCAGCATGGGGATGATGGCTGCGAGAAGAAGGGGCAGAAGGCGGGAGGATCGGGGATTCATGGTGTTCTCCTGTCTCCAGAGGCTAGGCACAAATCTCCCGCGCCGGAAGCGCTTTCTTCGCGCGCCGCGGGGACCGGGATCATCACGAAGGTTCTCGCTCGCAGCCGCGTCGGTAGGCCGGGTCGCCGACCCGGCTTCCCCGGAGGACCACCTCAGCGAGGTGCGCCTACCGCATGCACCCTGCGTGCATCGCCACCGAGACTTCGTGCACACCGCTGCGGTGACGGCGCCGGGCCGGCCGGCCCCCGGCTCACCCGAGCAGCTTCGCCTGGGCGTCGAGGTGCTTCTTGATGCTGCCGCACACCGTGTCGCACATCGTGAAGATGCCCGGATCGGCGATGGCGTAGAGCACGTTCAGCCCCTGCTTGCGACGCTTCAGCAGCCCGCTGGCCACGAGCACCTGGAGATGCTTGGAGATGTTCGCCTGACTCGTCTCCTGCTGTTCGACGAGCGCGGTCACGGTCATCTCGCCCCCGCGCAACGCCATGAGGATGCGCAGGCGCATCGGCTCGCCCATCGCGCGAAAACGCTGGGCGATGAGTTCGATCGTCTCGGGCGTCAGCTCCTTGGGCATGTCCGCCACGAGATGGGAAAACCCGTCCCCGATCGAGCCTAAATCCACCATTAACCATGTGGCTATGCAGGCGCGAACACGCCGCGCTCCACCCCGGCCGGCGCCCACCGCCACCACACACCCGGCTTCGCCCCGCACCGAGTGGCCGGACGATTTGCCTGTTGCCGTGTAGCCGATACCATGGCGTTGCCCGTAGCCGGCCCGATCCCCAATCCATGCCCTCCGGCCCGACGATCCACGACACCCTGCTCGCCCAGAGCCTCCTGCCTGCCGCCGAGCTGGAACCCGGTTCCGAGACGATCCGCCGCGGCAACGCCGCGCTCGCCAGCTTGGTCGGGCGCACCGAGGACTCGCTCGCCGGGCTGCCGTTCTCCCGCTTCGCCACCCCGGCGGAACGCGCGGCCGTCCGGGCACATCTCGTCGCCGGGGCCGACTCGCCCCCGCTGCCCTGCCATCTCGCCTCGGACGAGGGCCGGTTGCGCTCCGTCGCCCTCGCGCTCCACCACACGCCGCCGGCCCGCCGGCACGGCCCGCCGCCCCGACGCCTGCTGTTGGCGATTCCAACACCAGACGAGGCCTGTCCCGCCGCGCCCTCCGCCGCACCGGAGCCCGGCAACATCTTCCGCCACATCGTCCTCAGCGCCAACGAGGGCATCTGGATCATCGACGCCGACCAGCGCACCACCTTCGTCAACCCGCGCATGGCCGAGATGCTCGGTTCCACCCCGGACGCGTTGCGCGGCCGCGCCATCACCGAGTTCATTCTCCCCGAGGATCTCGCCGACCATGCCGACCAGTTGGCGCGCCGCCGCGACGGCACCTCCGCCCGCTACGAACGTCGGTTGCGCCGCGCGGACGGCACCACCCTCTGGACCCTCGTCGCCGGCACTCCGTTGCATGATGCCGACGGCTGTTATCAGGGCTCCTTCGGCCTCTTCTCCGACATCACCGAGCGCAAACGCGCCGACCACGCCCTCCAGCTCAGCGAAAAACGCTACCGCAGCCTCCTCGCCGCCACCACCGACTACGTCTTCACCGTCCCGTATCACGACGGCCAACCCGGCGCCACCATCCACGGCCCAGGCTGCGTGAAGGTCACCGGTTACGAACCGCACGACTACACCAACGACCCGTATCTCTGGTACCGCATGATCGCGCCCGACGACCGTTCGCTCGTCGAGCAGCACATCCGGCACACCACCGCCGGCGAACGCGCCGACACCATCGAGCACCGCCTCCTCCATCGCGACGGCACCGTGCGCTGGGTCCGCAACACCCTCGTCCCCCGGCGCGACTCCGCCGGGCGCCTCGTCGCGGTCGACGGCCTCGTCACCGACATCACCGAACGCACCGTCGCCCTCCAGCAGTTGCGGGAACGCGAAAGCCTCTATCGCGCCGTCATCGAGACCTCCGTCGACGGTTTTTGGATCACCGATTTCCAGGGCCGGCTGCTGGAGGTCAACGACGCCTACGTCCGCCGCTCCGGCTACTCCCGCGCCGAACTCCTCCATCTCCGCATCCCCGATCTCGAGGCCGCCGAGTCCGCCGCCGAAACCGCCACGCACATCGCCCGCGTCCGCCGCGACGGCTACGACCTGTTCGAGTCGCGCCATCGCACCAAGGACGGCACGATCTGGCAGGTCGAGGTCAACGCGACCTACTGGCCCATCGGCGACGGCCGCCTCTTCGTCTTCATCCGCGACATCAACCGCCGCAAGCGCTCCGAATCGCTCCTGCGCGCCCGTCTCCAGTTCTCCGAGCTCAGTCGGCGCAACGATATCGACAGCATCCTCCAGGCCGCGCTCGACAACGCCGAGCTCCACACCGGCAGTTCCATCGGCTTCTTCCACTTCATCGACTCCGACCAGGAGAACATCACCCTCCAAACTTGGTCGACCAACACCCTGCGCGACTTCTGCCGCGCCGAGGGCAAGGGGCGCCATTATCCCGTCTCCCAAGCCGGAGTCTGGGCCGATTGCATCCACGCGCGCACTCCGGTCGTCCACAACGACTACGCGGCCCTTCCCGCCCCAAAGGGCCTGCCGCCCGGGCACGCCCACCTGGTCCGCGAGCTCACCGTGCCCATCCTCCGCGACGACCGCGTGGTCGCCATCATCGGCGTCGGCAACAAGACCGCCGACTACACCGCCGAGGATGTCGAGGTCGTTCGGGAGCTCGCCGATGTCGCCATGGACTTCGTCCAGCGCCTGCACGCAGAACAATCCCTGCGCCGCAGCGAACACCAGCTTCGGCTCATCATCGACTCGGTTCCCGCGCTCATCGCCTACGTCGACACCGACCTCCACTACCGCCTGCTCAACGAGGCCTTCCACCTATGGTCCGGCGATCCGCTCAGCGAGATCCTCCGCCGCACGGTGCCGGAACAGGTCGGCCCCACGGCTTGGGCCGAGCTCGCGCCGCTCTTCGCCCGCGCCTTCGCCGGCGAGACCGTTGTCTTCGAGAAACAGATTCCGTTGCCCAATGCCGGCCTCCGGTGGCTCCACGGTTCCTACACCCCTGATCACGGCCCCGACGGCCAAGTGCGCGGCGTTGTCGAACTCATCCACGACGTCAGCGTCCCCAAGCAGCTCGAGGCCCAGCTCCTCCGCGCCCAACGCCTCGAGGTTGTCGGCCGCCTCGCCAGCGGCGTCGCCCACGCCCTCAACAACATCCTCCAGCCCGTCCTCATGGCCCCGCGCCTCCTGCGCCCGGCCATCTCCGACCCCGAGACGCTCGCCCTGGTCGATACCATCGAGGGCAGCGTCCGTCGCGGCGCCGAGATCATCAAGCAGCTCCTCGCCTTCGGCCGCGGCTCCGAAGCCCGCCGCATCCCGCTCCGCTTGGAAACGCTCATCGTCGACCTGGCGCGCATCCTCCGGGAGACGCTGCCCAAGGCCATCGTGCTGCGCTGCGAGCTGCCGCCCCTGCCCCACCAGATCCTCGCCGATCCCACCCAGATCCACCAGGTGCTCATGAACCTCTGCGTCAACGCCCGCGACGCCATGCGCGAGGGCGGCACGCTCACCATCCGGCTGGAGCAGGCGACGTTCGACCAACCGCTGCCCGATGCCATCCCGGCCGGCCGCATCGGCCGTTTTCAGGCGATCGCGGTTTCGGATACCGGCACCGGCATCGCCCCTGAGAACCTTCCGAAGCTTTTCGATCCGTTCTTCACCACCAAGGACGTGGGCGAGGGCACCGGCCTCGGCCTGCCCACCGTCCTCGGCATCGTCCGCAGCCACGAGGGCTTCGTGCACGTCGCCAGCACCCCGGGCCACGGCAGCGTCTTCCGCGTGTTCCTGCCCGAGAACAACCACTGCGCCGCCCCATCCGCCCCCGCCGCCCCCGCCGTCAGCGTCCCCGCCGTCGCTGTCCCCGCCGGGCGCCATGTGCTCGTCGTCGACGACGAGGAACCCGTCCGCACCCTCATCCGCCAGACCCTCGTCGCGCACGGCTTCCACGTCAGCGAAGCCGCCAACGGTGCCGAGGCCCTCGTCATGCTCGCCCAGCGCGAGGCCGGCATCGACCTCGTTGTCGTCGATCTGCTGATGCCGGTGATGGACGGCGCCAGCCTCATCCACGAACTGCACCGCCGCCGCCCCCGCCTCCCGATCATCGCTATGAGCGGACACCTCGGGCACTCGCAGGTCGCCCCGGCCCTCCGTCCCGCGCTCCGCACGCTGCTCCCCAAACCATTCGACGCCGCCCAGCTCCTCGCCGCGATCCAGCTCGCGACGACGGCTTGAAACCCGGCCCGCTCCACTAAACACTCTCCGCTGTGATGATGGGTTCCCCTTCCACCGCCGCCGGGCCGGCCGCACCGACACGCCTTCTCCTGATCGACGACCATCGTATCCTGCGCGATGGGCTTCGCGCCCTGCTCGCCCGCCATCGGGAGTTCCTCGTCATCGGCGAGGCGGGCGACGGCGCCTCGGCGCTCCGGGCCGTGCGCTCCCAGACGCCCGACATCGTGATCCTCGATGTCCACCTTCCGGATATGAGCGGGATCGAGGTCGCGCGCCGCATCCTCGCCGTGTTCTCCGAGGTGAAGGTGATCGTCCTCTCCTCCGACCACAGCCACGCCTGCGTGCATGAGGCGCTGCTCGCCGGCGTCTCCGGTTACGTGCTCAAGGACAACGCCACCGACGAGCTCATCCGCGCCCTGCACAGCGTCGTCGCCGGCCAGCTCTACCTCTGCCCCGAGGTCAGCACCGACATCGTCGCCAACTACCGCAGCGGCATGATGCCCAACGTCACCCCGCCCCAGCCCCTGCTTTCCTCCCGGGAACTGCAGGTGCTCAAGCTCCTCGCCGACGGCCTGCGCACAAAGGAAATCGCCGATCGCCTCGGGGTCGGTGCCAAGACCGTGGAGACCTATCGCGCACGCCTCATGGAGAAGCTCAAGCTTACCTCCGTCGCCGAGCTCACCCGCTACGCCGTCCGCGAAGGCATCGTCGCCCCGTAGCGACCCTTCGGCCGTGTCGCTGGCCGCCGGAGTCGTTCCGTCGTCCATCGCTCCGTGGCGCCGCTCGCCAGAGCGGCGATCCGAGCCGCCCGTTCTCCCTTCGATGGCCGGCTGAACTCTACCGCCACCGGCCACCGACAACCGGTCACCGTCGACCGTCCACGGTCAACCGCTCCCGCCGTTCACCGGTACTCGCGCCGCGCTTCCAGCGCGCTCTTCAGCGTGACGGAATCCGCGTAGAGCACGCCGCCGCCGCTGGGCAGGCCGAAACCGATCCGCGACACCTTCACCGTCCCGGCCGGAATCTTCTCCGTGATGAAATGGCAGGTCGCCTCGCCCTCGATGTCGTTGGACAACGCCAGGATCAGCTCGCGGATCTCGCCGGCCTGCAGGCGCCGAACGCGCGAACCGAGGTTGAGCTGCTCCGGACCGACTCCATGGATCGGCGACAATTTACCATGCAGCACGTGGTAGCGCCCGCGGTAGGCGCCGCTGCGCTCGATCGCCACCAAGTCGGGCACATGCTCGACCACGCAGACCAGTGCCGCCTCGCGCTTCGCGTCGGCGCACACCGCACAAGCGTCGCCCTCGGCCAGATTGCCGCACACCGGGCAACGGCCCACGATCTTCGCCGCCGCCTCCAGCGCCCCGATCAGCTGCGCCACCCGCTCCGGTCGTTCCACGAGCAGATGCAGCGCGATCCGCTCGGCCGAGCGATAGCCCAGACCGGGCAGTTGCTTGAGCTGCTTCTGCAACGCCTCGAACGCGGGAGTCATGGGATTTTCAGTTGGCGGTCCTTAGTCTTCGATTGGCCGGTGCTCCGACTCCCACCGGAGTCCGAGAACCGGCAGCCGCCACCCAATCGCAAATCGGCAATCCGCAATCGAAAATCAGAACATTCCCGGCATCTGGAACGCCGCGGTGATCTTCTGCATCTCGGATTCGTTGAGCGCCTTGGCCTTTGCCGCCGCCTCCTGCACCGCGGACAGAAGAGTGTCGGAGACGAGCTTCGCGTCCTCCTTCAGGAACTCCGGATCGAGGGACAACGCGACAAACTTCCCCTGGCCGTTGACCTTGATCTTCACGGCGCCGCCACCGCTGGAGACATCGATCTCCTTCTTCTCGAGTTCCTGCTGAAGCACTTCGATCTGCTTCTGCATCTTCGCCGCCTGTTTCAACATTTTGCCGAGTCCAGCCATGGTACGAAATGGGTTTGGGTTTT
>JAEXPL010000465.1 GCA_023446865.1 Verrucomicrobiota bacterium
GGGTGGGGCGGGCGAAGAGGATGTTGATGCTGCGCGAGTCGGAGGCGGCTTTGCCGTTGGACTCGTGCTCGAAACCGGAGGCGAAACCGAGGCGGCCGCCGAGAAACGCCGTATCCGTGTCGTAGCGATAGAAGAAGAGCGCGGGGCGGTAGCTGGAGTCGGTGAAGGGTTTCGAAGCGGAATGGAGGTCCCAGAGCGAGGTCTGTGTGAAGCTCAGGTAGACGTCCTCCCAGAAGCCGCGGCCGGCGACGCGGTCGTCGGAGGGGCCGATGGGGCGGAACTTGAAGCTGAGCTGGAAGCGGGCGTTGATGCCGCCGTTGGCACCGACGGAGAAGTAGATCGGTTCGTGCGGCGAGATGCCGAACTCGCGACGCAGCGGCGGCGGCTCGGGAGGCGGGGTGGCGGCGGTTGTCGCGTTCTGTGGTTCAGCGGCGCGGGCGACCGGTTCCGGCGTATCGGCCGCGATCTCGACGGCGACGCGGCCGGCGGCGTTCGCGGTGGCATCCAGAATCACGAGACCGGTGAGATTGGCGGGCACCCGGCCGCGGAGGGCGACAGTGCGGAAGGCGCCGGGCGCGAGCGGCGTCTTGTCGTGGGGCCGGAGTTCATCGGCGTGGAAGACGGCGGACACTGCCTGCCCGCCGGCCCGGACGACGACGGGCAGGGTCGTGGGCGCGGAGATGGCGGCGGGCTCGGCGGCGGGGTTGGTGACGACGAGCGTGAGCTCGATCTCCCGACCGGCGGGGATGGGCGCCTGCGGCGCCTGCAGGATCAGGTTGGCGCGGGCGGCCGCGGCGGCGAGCAGGAGGCACAGGCCGATCGAGAGACGCGAAAGGAGCATGCCGGCACGGTTGGGCCTTTTCGCTGAGGCTCAAGACCGTAAGGCCGAGCGTCGATGAGGGATCAGGCCGGGCGAGGCACCTCGCGCCATTGTCCGGGCGGGAGGTCGCCGAGCGTGTATTCGCCGAAACGGCTGCGGTGCAGACGGCGCACCTCGTAGCCGAAGTGTGCGAACATGCGTTTCACCTGATGGAAGCGGCCCTCGGTGAGGGTGAGCTCGATCTCGGTGCCACCATGGAGGACGAGCTTGGCGGGCGCGCAGGGTTTTTCCTCGTCTTCGAGCAGGAGTGTGCCGCTGGCGAAGGCCTCGATCAGGTGCGGCTCGGGCGCGCGGTCGAGGGTGGCCTCGTAGACTTTGTCGACATGGTGCTTCGGCGACGTGAGGCGGTGGACGAGCGCGGTGTCGTCGGTGAGCAGGAGAAGACCGGTGGTGTCGCGGTCGAGCCGGCCGACGGAAGTCACGGCGGGGTTGCGGGCGAGCCAGCGTGGCGGGAGCAGATCGTAGATGCGCTGGCCTTCGCGGGTGTCGTGCGAACAGACGCAGCCGGCGGGCTTGTGGAAGAGCACGAAGAGTCCGTCCGGGAAGTCGAGCGGCGCGCCGTCGACGCGGACGTCGGCCGGTTCGGCTTTGGTCGCGGGATTGCGCTCGACCACGCCGGCGACGGTGACGCGGCGGCGCTGGATCAGCTCCTTCACCTCGCTGCGCGAGCCGAGGCCGGAGGAGGCGAGAAGCTGGTCGAGACGGCGTTTCATCGCGGCACGTTGCCGGCGGTGGGCGGACCGTGCAAGGCCGGGCACAATCGAGTTGCGGCGGGCGCGCGGGCGAATCCGATAGCGGCGCGCGCATGACCACCACCGCCTTCGCCCTCCTCGACAACGGCTCGCTCAAGCCGGCGGCGACACTGGCGTTGCGGCGGACGGCGGCGGCGCTGGCCGAGCGGGGGGGGCGGACGGTGGCTCCGGTGTCGTTGCTGCACTCGGGGAAGATCCCGGCCGAGGAGCTCGGCGGTGTCGCGGCGGAGACCTTCGGCCCGTGGGCGAAGCGGTGCGCCGCGGCCGGGGCGCGCGAGCTCGTGGTGGTGCCCTATTTCCTCGGGCCGAGCCGCGCGCTCACCGAGTATCTGCCCGAGCGTGCGGCGAAGCTGCGCGAGACCTGGCCCGAGCTGGTCGTGCGCGTGGCGCCGGCGTTGGGCGAGGGCGGTGCCGACGCGATCGATCATCTGGCCGGTGTGCTCGAGGAGCGGACGCGAGCGGAGCTCGCGCGGCGACCGGTCGGGGCGGAGCGGGCCGCGGTGGCGGGCGTCGACCACGGTAGTCCGGAGCCGAAGGTGACCGCGGTGCGCGATGCCGTGGCGGCGCGGTTGCGCGAGCGGCTCGGCGCGGCGGTGCGCGCGGTGGCGCCGTGTTCGATGGAGCGACGCGAGGGCGCGGAGTACGCGTTTGCCGATCCGCTGCTGGCGGCGTTGCTGGCGCGAGAACCTTTCGCTCGCGGCGAGGTGATCGCGGCGATGCTGTTTCTTTCGCCCGGGCGCCATGCGGGGCCCGAGGGCGACGTGGCGCAGATCTGTCGCGCGGCGGAGGCGACACGGCCCGGCTTGCGCGTGACGATGACCGAGTTGCTCGGCGGTCACCCGGTGTTGATCGAGTTGCTCGCCGAGCGGCTTGATCAGGGGTTGGGTGCTACTCCGCTGTAGCCGGCGCGAGGGCGGCGAGGGCCGCGGCGGCGGCCGGGCTCTGTCGCACGACTTCGCCGATCACGAGCAGCGCGGGCGAGGGAACCTCGCGGGCGAGGAGTTCGATTTCGAAAGTGCCGAGCGTGGCCACGAGCATCTGCTGGTCGGGCAGGGTGGCGCGGCTGACGAGCGCGACGGGAAGATCGGCATCGGCGCCGGCGGCGCGGAGGTGTTCGACGATGGCGCGCGCGGCCTTCAGGCCCATGTACACGACCATCGTGCAACGCACGCGGGCCACGGCGTCCCAGTCGACGCCGGCCCCGGCCTTGTCGGCGCACTCGTGGCCGGTGATGAACAGCACCGCCGAGGCGACGCCGCGGTGTGTGAGGGGAATCTCGGTACTGGCGGCGACGCCGACGGCGGCGGTCACCCCGGGGACGATCTCGAAGGCGATGCCCGCCTCGCGCAGCGCCGCCGCCTCTTCGCCACCGCGGCCGAAGACGAGCGGGTCGCCGCCCTTGAGGCGCACGACCTGGCGGCCGGTGCGGGCATGCGCGACGAGGATGCGGTTGATCTCGGCCTGTTGCGCGTAATGGTGCCCGGCGCGCTTCCCGACGTAGACGAGTTCGGCCTGCGGCCGCGCCCACG
>JAEXPL010000048.1 GCA_023446865.1 Verrucomicrobiota bacterium
TGAACTCCTCGCCGAACTTCTGGACGAACGCCTGCACGGGCCACGAGCACGCCTCGCCGAACGGGCACACCGTGCGGCCGGCGATCTGGTCGGCGACGGACTTCAGCAGCGCGCCGTCCTCGGCGCGGGCCTCGCCGTGCACCATGCGGTGGGTGATCTTGCGCATCCACGCGGAGCCTTCGCGGCAGGGCGTGCACTGGCCGCAGCTCTCGTGGGCGTAGAAGGCGTTCAGGTTGGCGAGCGCCTCGACGACGTTGACGGTGTCGTCCATCACGATCACGCCGCCGGAGCCGCCCATCGTGCCGCACGCGGCGAACGAATCGAAGTCGAGCGGGATGTCGGCCGTGGTCCAGTTGAGCACGGAGCCGTCCTTCTGCTTGATCGTGAATTTCTCGTCCCAGCGCAGCACCTTCGAGGAGGAGCCGCCGGGGATGATCGCCTGGAACGTGCGCCCGGGACGCGGGCCGCCGCAGACGTCGTTGAGCAGCTGGCCGAGGGTGATCTTGCCCGACTCGAACTCGAAGTAGCCCGGGCGCTGCACGTGACCGGAGACGCCGATCAGGCGCGTGCCGGAGTTGTTCGGCGTGCCGATCTTCGCATAGGCCTCGCCGCCCATCTCGACGATGTGGCGCACGTGGCAGAGGGTCTCGACGTTGTTGACGATCGTCGGGCACTGGTAGAGGCCGAGGACCGCGGGGAAGTACGGGGGCTTGATGCGCGGATACGGGCGCTTACCCTCGAGCGACTCGATCAGGCCGGTCTCCTCGCCGCAGATGTAGGCGCCGGCGCCGCGGTGGACGTAGATCTCGCACGAGTAGTCGGTGCCCAGGATCTTCGGGCCGACGAAGTTCGCCGCGCGCGCCTCGGCGATCGCTGCCTCCAGGATTCGGGCACCCAGCGGGAACTCGCCGCGGATGTAGATGTAGGCCTGCCGGACGTTGTTCGCCCAGCAGGAGATCATGATCCCCTCGATGAGCTGGTGCGGGTCCTGGTGGATGATGTAGCGGTCCTTGAACGTGCCGGGCTCGGACTCATCGGCGTTGACGATGAGATAGATCGGCTTGCCGCTCTTCCGGTCGACCAGCGACCACTTCACGCCGCAGGGAAAACCGGCGCCGCCGCGGCCGCGCAGGCCGGACTTCTTCACCTCGTCGATCAGCTCGGCGGGCGGGCGGGCGACGGCCTTGCGCAGCTGCTCGTAGCCGCCGTGCTTGAGGTAGCAGGCGAGGTCGGGCGAGTAACCGGGCTCGTCGATGTGCCGGAAGATCAGGCGACGTTCGGCGGGATGTGGCATGGAGGTGAAGGCAGAACGGAGAATGAAGAATGGAGAAGTCAGGCGCGCTTGGCGGCCTCGGCCTTGATCTGGGCGGCGATGGCCTTGGCCTTCTCGACCGTCATGTTCACGTGCAGTTGGTCGTCGACCATCACCACCGGGCCGGAGCCGCAGCTGGCGAGGCATTCGACGAACTCGAGGAAGACCTCGCCGTCGGGCGAGCTGTGGCCGGCCTTGCAGCCGAACTCCTGCTCGAGCTGCTCGCAGATCCGGTAGCCGCCGTTGAGGGCGCAGGAGAGCGTGCGGCACATGCGGACGTGGCGGCGCCCGACCGGCTCGTGGCGGAACATCGGGTAGAACGTCGCCACTTCCTGGACGTTGATCGGCTGGAGCTCGAGCTTGGCCGCGATCCACTCGACGGCTGCGGGCGAGATGTAGCCCTGCTCCTCCTGCACGAGGTGCAGGAGCGGGAGCGTCGCGCTGCGCTTCGACGGGTAATGCGTGATCGCGCGTTCGACGGCTGCGAGCGTTTCGGCTTTGAGCGTGAAGTTCATGGGGCCGTCGAGCTAAGGGAGGAGGAAGAGTGCAGAATGCAGAACGCAGACCGGGCCAGTTGGTCGGTCGCCGCTGCCTTTGCGATCATGTTGTTCGTTCCGTCGTTCATGCTCCGGATTCTCAGTGTCTTTTTCCGAACTTCTTCATTCTTCATTCCGCGTTCTTCATTAGGTGACGCTCCGCGTCACCGGTCACATTCGCCCATCACGAAGTCGAGGCTGCCGAGGATGGAGACGACGTCGCCCAACATCGCGCCGACGCAGATCTTCGGGAGGATGCTCAGGTTGCAGAACGAGGGGGAACGGATCTTGAGGCGCCACGGCACGCCGCCGCCCTTGGAGACGACGTAGAAGCCGAGCGCGCCCTTCGGGTTCTCGGCCTCGAAGTAGGCTTCGCCCGCGGGAATCTGCGGGCCCTCGGTCACGATCATGAAGTTCTGGATCAGCTCCTCCATGCTCGTGAGCACCTTGTCCTTCCTCGGCGCGAGGATCTTCGGCGCAGTGACGTTGAGCGGGCCGCCCGGGAACGTGGCGATCGCCTGCTTCACGATGCGCACGCTCTGCTTCATCTCCTCGCCGCGCACGAGATAACGATCGAAGCTGTCGCCCCGCGAGCCGACCGGCACGTCGAAGTCGTAGTTCTCGTAGCCGAGGTAGGGCTTGTCCTTGCGCAGGTCGAAGGCGACGCCGCTGGCGCGCAGGTTCGGGCCGGTGAGGCCCCAGC
>JAEXPL010000480.1 GCA_023446865.1 Verrucomicrobiota bacterium
GCAGGTCGGGCCGGCGGTGGCGCAGGCGGTTGAGGTGGCCGAGGAGGAAATCGATGTTGAGCGAGCGCTCGTGCGCCTCGTCGACGATGATGGTGTCGTAGCCGCGCAGATCGCGGTCGGCCTGGGCCTCGGCAAGCAGCATGCCGTCGGTGAGAAATTTCACGGCGGTCTGGCGCGAGGTCTGGTCGTTGAAGCGGATCTTGCAGCCGACCTCGCGGCCCCACGGCACGCCGAGCTCCTCGGCCACGCGGCGCGAGACGGAGAGCGCGGCGACGCGGCGCGGCTGCGTGCAGGCGATGCGGCCGTGGCGTCCGCGGCCGGCCTCGAGGCAGAACTTCGGCAGCTGCGTGGTTTTGCCCGAGCCGGTTTCGCCGGAGAGGATCACGACCGGGTGCTCGCGGATGGCGCGCACGATCTCCTCGCGGCGCGCCGTGATCGGCAGCTCCGGCGGGAAATCGAGCCGCCAGGCGGGCGGCTCCTCGCGGCGTTGGTGCGGCGCGTGATCCATGAAGTCGGGGGAACGTTGTCCCGCAAAGCGGCCCGGCGGGGAAGCGCGAAACGCGGAGCGTCCGACGACTGAGCGACACTCTCACGAGCGTCGCCACCCCGCGGCGGTTTCAAGCCTTCGACCAGACGGCGTGCAGGGCGGCAGCGAGGGCGGGCACGCCGGCGAGGAGCAAGGGAGTCGTGGCGGGCCGTGCCCAGAGATAGAAGGGGTGCGTCGCCGAGGACTGGATCTCGTGCAGGTCGTTGTGCACGGTGGCGTCGACCCCGCCGGCAGCCCACTGCGCGAGCACGGCGGCGCGGCGCGCCTCGGCATCGGCGCCGACGGTGAACTTGAAGCCGATCACGCGCATGGGGCGCGGGGACATGGCCTTGATCTGCGGGAGAATCTTCGGGTTGCGCACGAGGCGCAGAACGAGCTCGTCGGCGTCGGAGCGGATCTTGCCGGGCTGGGTGGTGTCGGGCCGGTAGTCGGCCACGGCGGCGGTCATGATGACGGCCTCGAAGAGGCCGGTGGCGAGCCGGCGCTGGAGGCGGGCAAGCAGGTCTGCACAGGAGGAAAACGTCTCGCAGTCGGGCACCTGCTGGGGCTTGGCCGATCCTTCGCCGCGCAGGAGGGTGACATCGTGGCCGTAGCCCAGCAGCGCATCGGCCAACGCGGCGCCGGTCTTGCCGGAGCTGACGTTGGAAACGAAGCGGACTTCATCGAGCGGCTCGCGTGTCGCTCCGGCGGTGACGAGGATTTTCATGGGAGGAGGCGAAAGGCGAGAGGGCGGACGGTGGAGGATGGAGGCGACAGAAGGAAGCGAAGTGGAAGTTCGGTCGGCGGCCTGCGTGCGTCTCGTGCTTCTTGTTAGCTTCTGTGAAGTTCCGCAGCGAATCCGAGGCTTGGAGTCGCTGGGCTCAACCCAGCGCCTTGAGCACGTCGACGGCGATCGACTCGGGGTCGGGGAGACGGCCGGGGCCGCCCTCGCCGCAGGCGTGCATGCCTTCGGCGGGCTCGATGAAGCGCACGCCCCAGCCGCGGAGCGTCGCGGCGCCGGCCTGTGTGGCGGGATGCAGCCACATCCGGTGGTTCATGGCGGGCACGACCAGCCACGGCTTCTTGTCGAGTTCCCAGGCGAGGAAGAGCGTGCCGAGCAGGTCGTCGGCGATGCCGGCGGCGAGGCGGTTGATGCAATTGGCGGTGGCCGGGCAGACGATCGCGAGGTCGGCATTGCGGGCGAACTCGATGTGGTCGAGCGCGGCGCCGTCGGTCCACATGTCGTCGTAGACGCGGCGGCCGGGGAGGCCTTCGAGCGGGGACTTGCCGATGAAGTGCAGCGCGGCGGGAGTCGTGACCGTCTGCACGGTCACGCCGGCTTGGGCGAGGCGCGAGATCGTGGTGGTGGCCTTCGCGCAAGCGATCGAGCCGGTGAGGAAGAAGAGGATGTTTTTCGAGGCCATGGCGGGGGCGGTGCGGAGTGGCGACAGAAGGTAACGAAGATAACGAAGGGCGGACGGAGAAGGACGGAGAATGAACTGATAATCTGGGGCCGAGCCTTTGGCGCGCTGGAACGGTCTTGGTTTCCTTCGTTACCGTCTGTGGGTTCCGATGGTCCGGAATCGCTTTGTCAGCGGAAGCTTTCCTTCTCGTTGGGGAACGTGCCGGCGCGGACAGCTTCGGCGTAGGCGGTCACGCCGGTCTTCATCACGGTCGCGCTGTCGGCGAAGCGGCGGACGAACTTCGGTTTGAAGTCGGGAGTGAGGCCGAGGAGGTCGTGGAAGACGAGCACCTGGCCATCGCAGTCGACGCCGGCGCCGATGCCGATGGTTGGGATCTTCGCCGTGGCGGTCACGCTCTGGGCGAGTGCGGACGGCACGCATTCGAGGACCATCGAGAAGCAGCCGGCGGCCTGCAGCGCGGCGGCATCGGTGCGGAGCTGGGCGGCCTCGGCGGGTTCCTTGGCCTGGACCTTGTAGCCGCCGAGCGCATGCACGGATTGCGGCGTGAGGCCGAGGTGGCCCATGACGGGGATCCCGGACTCGACGAGGTGGTGGAGCACGTCGGCGTGGCCGCGCACGCCCTCGGCCTTCACGGCGTGGGCGCCGGCGCGAAGCAGGGCGGCGGCGCAGTCGAGCGCGTAGGCGTTGCCCTTGCGCACGGCGAGGAAAGGCATGTCGGCGATGATGAGCTTGTCCGGCGCCTGGCGCGCGACGAGGCGGGTGTGCGTCGCCATGATCTCAGTGGTGGCGCCGAGGGTGTCGCGATCGCCGTAGAGCGTCATCATCACACTGTCGCCGACGAGCAAGCAGTCGACGGGCGCCTCGGCCAGTAACCGCGCGGACCAGGCGTCGTAGGCGGTAACCATTACGATTTTGCGGCCTGCGGCTTTGGCGTCGGCGAACTCGCGGATCGTCTTCATGGGACGGGCAGGAAACCGGATCCGGGGCCGGAGGGCAACGGCGGACTGCGCAGGGAAGCCAGCCCAACTCTCCCCGCCCAAACCATCGGCCGGGAGTCCGCCGGTGGCGGTGCGACGAGCGCACATGGAATCTGGAGCATTCCTTCGCGTGTGTGTCGCCGGGAGGACTGAGCCAACGGTGTCGAAGCTGTCTTGCGTTTTCAGGACTGCTCTCAAGCGAGTCCGCGCTCAACCGCCGCATCCGGGATCAATGCGGGCCTACGCGTGCAGATGCACCGGACTCACTCCGCGGAACGGCGCGCGGCCGAGCAAGGCCCGCACCACGGCGTGTTGCACGGCGGGGACCGGTGAATAGGCGTTGATCACGGTCGGGCAGCCGGCGAACTCGCGGACTTGCCAGGGGTGTCCAAGCGAAATGAACACCGTGGGCAGTTCCGGCCACGTGCGCACCATGCTCAGTGGAAACGGTCCGAGCAGCTCGGACCAGGGGACGCGGAGCGAGTGTTTCCCGACCCCGGCCTCATCGGCGGTGACCCAGATCGCGGCATCGAAACGCTCGCGAGTGATGTCGGCGGGATCGGCGTAGCGCTCCACGGCGAAGCCCGCCGCGAGCAGGCAGGCCTCGATCAGCAACGGCGGCAGGGCGCCGGTCCAGCCGGTGCGTCGCTGCGGTTCGATGAGCAGCAGGCGGTGGTGGCGGCGCGGATCCAACGGGAGGAGGTTTGCGTCGTCGCGCACGAGCGTGACCGCGGCTCGCGCCGTCTCCTCGGCCCAGCGGCGATGCCGGTCGCGCGCGGTTCGCGAGAGCGGGCGCGGTGCGCGGTTCTGGCGCGGCAGACCCAGGGCGGCCTTGAAGGCGAGGACGCGCAGCACCGCTTCAGCGACCCGTTCGTCCGGCAACCGTTTCGCGGCGACGGCGCGCACGAGATAGTCGAGGTCGAGTTCGGGATCGACCGGGAAGAGCAACAGATCGCAGCCGTTGGCGATCACCTGGGGCACCAGCTTCTCGCGCGGGGCCTGTGTGGTGAGTCCGGCCATCGAACTCGCATCGGAGAGGATCACGCCGTTGAAACCGAGCTCCTCGCGCAGCAGGCGGAGATTGAGCTGACGGGAAAGCGTGGCGGGCATGCGCCCCGCGCCTTGGCGGCCGGGCAACGCGATGTGTCCGCTCATCATGGACAGCACGCCGGCGCGGATCGCCGCACGGAAGACGTGTCCGTAGGTGCGCTCCCACGTGGTCGGCGGGAGTGGATTGATCGCCGTGGTGTTGTGCTGGTCGAGGTCGCCCGCACCGTCGCCCGGCCAGTGCTTCGCGCAGGCGGCCATGCCCCGGCGCTGGAGCGTCTCGATGTAGCAGCGCACGCAGCGTGCGACGTGGCGCGGATCGTCGCCGAAGGCGCGGGTGCTGACCACGGGGTTGTTGCGATCGAAATCGAGATCGGCCACCGGCGTGAGCGACCAGTTGAAGCCGGCCGCGCGACCCTCATCGGCCGCGACCTGCGCCATCCGCGCGACGGCGTCGAGGCCGGCGGCGGCGGCGGCCAGCGGATTGGGAAACGCGGTGCCTTCGGCGCCGCCGATCGCGCCGAGTTCGCCGAACTCAAGATCCGCGCAGAGCAGCGGCGGCACGGCGCTGGCGGCGCGTAGGCGTCGCGCCTCCTCGCGCAGTTGCGCCGGCGGGCGGGTGGCGGTGCGGAAGAGGCCACCGACGCCCAGCGCCGCGAAGCGCTCGAGGTTGTCGGCGCTGGTGTCGACCGCGAGCGGCACGAGCAACTGGGCGAGGCGTTCGCGCGCGCTCAGGCGGGCGAAGGTGCTTTCCACCCAGGCAAGTTCGGCGGCGCCGAGCCGGAACGGGGCGCGTTGCAGGTGCCGGAGGTTCATGGGCTGCGGAGCGGGCTCGACGCCGGCAGGTGGCGCTGGAGCAGGTGGTAGGCGAGTCCGGAGTCGGCCACGCCGTAGCCGCTTTCTCCCAAGCCGGCGACGAACATGCCGCCCTGGGCACGCCGCCATTCGGTCGGTGTGGTGCGGAACTGGCGCCGGAACGCCTCGTTGTAGCTCTTCACGTTCGGGAAACCGGACGCGAGCGCGAGGTCGAGGATCGAGACCTTGCCGGCGGCGAGGTGCGGGAGCGACTGCCGCACGCGCACCTGCCGGAGGTAACCGCCGAAGGTCGTGCCCAGGCGTTCCTTGAAGAGCCGCGCGAGGTAGCTGACGGAGACGCCCTCCGCCGCGGCCAGGCCCGCGCTGGTGAGCGGCTCCGCGCTGTGTGCTTCGATGTGGGCGACAATCCGTTCGAGACGACGGCCCAGCGCCTCGTCGGACTCGCCCTCGGCGAGCTCGCGCGGGGCGGCGCCCAAGGTCGAGGGGATCTCGCGGACGAGCAGTCCTAGAAGTTGCAGGACGCCCGACTCGGCGAGGAACCGGTAGCCGGGGCGACGCAGCCGCA
>JAEXPL010000015.1 GCA_023446865.1 Verrucomicrobiota bacterium
GGCTTCCTCGGGCCCAACGGCGCCGGCAAGACCACGACGATGAAGATGCTCTCCGGCCTGATCTTCCCGACCTCCGGCCGGGCGCGCGTCGGCGGCTTCGATCCCACCGAGCGACGCAACGAATACCGCCGCATCTTCGCCCTCGTCCTCGGCCAGAAGAACCAGCTCTGGTGGGACCTCCCAGCCATCGAGTCCTTCCACCTACTGCGCCACATCTACGGCCTGCCCAAGGCGCAGTTCCAGTCGACCCTCGACGAACTCGTCGAGCTCCTCCAGGTCGGCGACAAGCTGCGCACGATGGTGCGCGAGCTCTCGCTCGGCGAACGTATGAAGATGGAGCTCATCGCCGCCCTGCTCCACCGCCCGCGCGTCCTCTTCCTCGACGAACCAACGATCGGACTCGATGTCGTCTCCCAGCGCGCCGTCCGCCGCTTCCTCGCCGACTACAATCGTCGCCACAAGGTCACCATCCTGCTCACGAGCCACTACATGGCCGACATCAAGGAGCTGTGCGAACGCGTGATCGTCATCCACAAGGGCCGCAAGATCCACGACGGGGCGATCGACACCCTCAACGCCGCCGAGAGCCGCCAGCGCATCATCCGTTTCCGCCCCGCCGAGACGCGCTGGCCAAAGGACTGGCGCCCCTCCGTCGGCCGTCTCGAGCCCGACGAAGACGGCGCCCTGCGCATCCACGCCCCATCCGAGGCCGTGGTCCCCATTTTCCAGGAAATCCTCGCCGCCGGCCCGGTCGAGGACATCACCATCCAGGAAGTCCCGCTCGAGGATATCATCGCCGACCTCTTCAGCCGCGCCTGAGCCGGGCAATTCTGTCGAACGACGGCAGGCCAGATCGAACACCTGACGCGCGGAGGCAGCGTCCGGCGACATCCGAGGCCGGATATTTCGCACTCCGAGCGAGGGCCGCTCGCGGACTGTCGTAGCGGAACTCGTCAGAGTTTCGTGCTTTGCCCTTTGCGAAAACCTTACGGAATCCGCTACGCCATGAAATATCCGGGCTAAGCCGTGATCATGCAGTTGCCGCAAATCCACGAGCGAACCTCCGTCCACCGTTGGTGAAACCGCCGGCCGGCATGCTCTCCCCGTGGGTCCGGTCTCCGACCGGACTCCTCCGACTTCAGCCGTGACCGCCGGCTCCCGTATTCCGGCGTCCAGGCAGAGACCGGACCTACTCGCAGACTGCATGGTCCCGGCTACGCGCGCCCCGGTCGCCCTTGGTTTGCCTCCATCCTTCGCCGCCCGACCAAACTCGCCCGGCCGGACGCGACCGGTGGTCCGCAAGCCGGTGCCGGCCTGCGCAAGCCCGCTGGTATTCGACCAGTCAACGTCCTTTTCTTCCGGGAAAATGCATCAAACCCCGGTCTTGCCAGACAGGATGCGAGAGGTTCTTCTCTCTCACGTATGAGCCCCGGTCTGCCCCTACCCACCATGCTCGTCGTGGACGACGAGGACGGCTTGCGTACGGCGTTGCGGATGGTGTTCAAGAACCAGTTTCACGTCCACGCCTTCGACAACGGCGAGGCGGCGCTGGATTTCGTCCGCGACCACGCCGTCGACGTGGCCATCCTCGATCTTCACATCGGGCAGGAATGTGGCTTGGAACTGCTCTCCCGCATCCGTGACACCGACCCGCGCATCGAGGTGGTCATGCTCACCGCGCAGGAGACTCTCGCGAGCGCCAAACAGGCGATGCGGCTCGGCGCCTGCGATTTCCTCAGCAAGCCCTTCGACCTGCACAGCATCCGCGAGGCCGTGGGCCGCGCCCACCGCCTCCGCGCGACGACCAACACCATCGAGGCCGGCACCGAGCGCCTCAAATCCGTCACCGAACAGCTCCACGATGCGTTCAGCCGCGAGGAGATGACCCGCACCGCCAACGAGATCTATGCCGGCGTCATCCACGACCTGAACAACCCGCTGGCGATCATCTCCGGCTTCGTCGACGTCCTCCTGAAGCAGCTTGAGGGCGCCGAGCGCCTCGAAGGCAAGCCCCTCCAGGACCTGCGTCACCACCTTTCCACGATCAACAAGCAGGTCGGCGCCTGCAGCGAGATCTCCTCGCGCTACCTGCGTTTCGTCAGCCGCCTCGGCAAGGCCCCCCAGCACGCCCCGGTCAACCAGGCGCTCACCGACATCGAGCAACTCCTGCGCAACCATCCCGCGCTCAAGAGCAGCCTGCTCATCGTCGACCACCTCGAAGAGGACCTCGTCGCCAACCTCCAAGGCGAGGAGCTGCTCCAGGCGCTGCTCAACCTCGCCGTCAACGCCCTCCAGAGCACCGACGCGCCGCAGACCGTCCGCATCTTCGCCGAGACCATCAGCCGCCCGCTGCCGACCTCCACCTTCGTCAACGGCCCCGATGTCCGCCACGTCGGGCTCGACTCGCTCTCCAACACCCCGCCCTTCGTCGCCATCTCCGTCGCCGACCAGGGCAGCGGCATCCCACCCCACGTCCTGCCGCGCATCTTCGAGACCTATTTCACGACCAAGGGCCCCGGGCGCGGCACCGGCCTCGGCCTTTCGATCGTCTCCCGCCTCGTCCGCAAGGCCGGCGGCTACATCCGCGTCAACACCCAGCCCGGCCGTGGCACGGTGATCACCCTCCTCCTGCCCGCCCAGCGCATCGCCGCCGCTCCGTACCACGTCGATCCCCTCGAAGCCGGCGACGCCCTGCCGCCCGTCTGAGCCGCGCTCAGTCAGTCGATTGTCGAGAGGCGGGCGAGGAAAGCCCGCTCACCGAAGATACACCGGAACGGCCGAGCGACTCGGATTGTGCCAGCGGCGGCTCGCCACTCGTCCCTCGTCCGGATCGACGCCCTGACCGCACCGGCGTTTTCGGGTTCGCCACGCCTGCCGCTAACCCCTGTCTTCAACTCGTGGACTGGCTCGCCCTCCTCCTCGGTTCCGCCCTCGGCGCCCTCGTCGCCTGGCTCTACCTTCGCGCCCGCGAATCCGCTCTGCGTGTCCGCATTGTGGGCACCGACGCCCAGCTGGCCGAGACCCGCGCCGCGCTCGACGCCGCCCGCGTCGAACTCGAGCGCCTCCGCGCGCTGGCCGCCGAACGCGAGTCCGCCGCCGCCGCCCTGCGCGCCACCCTCGATTCCGAACGCCAGGCCGCCGCCGAGAAACTCGCCGTGCTGCAGGAGGCGCAGGCGCGCCTCTCCACCGAGTTCAAGGCCCTCTCCGCCGAGGCGCTCAAGGGCAACAACCAGACTTTCCTCGACCTCGCCAAGTCCGCCCTCGCCCAGTTCCAGGAAGGCGCCCGGGGCGACCTCGACAAGCGTCAGCAGGCCATCGACTCGCTCGTGAAGCCGATCCGCGAGTCGCTCGAGAAGGTCGACGTGCGCATCGGCGAAATCGAAAAGACTCGCGCCGGCGCCTACTCCGCCCTCTCCGAGCAGCTCAAGTCCCTCGCCGCCGCCCAGGGCACGCTCCAGACCGAGACCACCCGGCTCTCCACCGCCCTCAGCGGTACCCGAACCGCGGGTACTTGGGGCGAGCTCCAGCTCCGCCGCGTCGTCGAACTCGCCGGCATGGTCGAGAACTGCGACTTCTCCGAGCAGGAGGTCGCCGGCAACCTGCGCCCCGATCTCGTCGTGCGTCTGCCGCGCGGCCAGATCATCGCCGTCGACGCCAAGGCGCCCACCGACGCCTTCCGCGAAGCCGCCGCCGCGAGCGATCCCGCCGTCCGCGCCGCCAAGCTCGCCGAACACGCCGCCAAGGTCCGCGGCCACATCGACGCCCTCGCCACCCGCGCCTACTGGGAGCAGTTCAAGCCCTCGCCCGAGTTCGTCGTGCTCTTCCTGCCGGGCGACCAGTTCCTCTCCGCCGCCCTCGAAGCCGACCCCGCCATCGTCGACCGCGGTATCAACAGCCGTGTGCTGCTCGCCACGCCCTCCACCCTCGTCGCGCTCCTCAAGGCTGCCGCCTACGGCTGGCGCCAGGAGGCCGTGTCGCAGAACGCCGAGGAGATCGCCAAGCTCGGCCGCGAGCTCTACGACCGCATCGTCGTCTTCGGCGAACACCTCGACAAGGCCGGCCGCAATCTCGAGACCGCGACCAAGGCCTACAACGCGGCCGTCGGCTCCTTCGAGAGTTCGATCCTCCCCGGCGCCCGCAAGTTCACCGAGCTCGGCGCCCGCGGCGCCAAGGACCTGCCCGCCCTCGCCGGCATCGAGACCACCGTCCGCGATCTCACCCGCCGCAGCTGAGACGCGTTGCTTCGACCCTCTCCGTCATGGCTAAGCACAACTGCGACACCTGCTCATTCCGCGCTCGCTACGATCGCGACCCGCGTTCGCTCCTCGGGCGTCTCTGGCGTTGGCACATCCGGTTCTGCCCGGGCTGGAAAGCCTACTACGCCGCGCAGTCCACCGAGCGCCGCCAGGAACTCGCCACGCGCTACTCGCTGCCGCCCGGTTGACAGGGGCTCACCGCCCCACCGGCCAGAACGTGTGCGGCGTGAACACCACCGCGGCCGGCACCTTGCTCAGCGGTCCGAAATCCGCCGTCACCCCGAGCGGCCCGAAACTCTCGTCCTCGGCCTCGAAGCGCGCGCGGATCGAGAACCTGTCCGGGAAGAATCCGTACCGGGTCACCGGCACCGTCACATCGATCGGCGCGTGTCCGACCACCCGGCCCTGCACCACAATGAGCGCCCCGGTCGGCCGCGACTCGACCCGCACCGTCGCCGTGCCCGCGGGATCGTCCACCGGCGCCAGCGTTCCCGTGGGCCACACCTGGTTTCCGGTCACGCAGCCGCCCAACAGCAGCGTCGCCACTAACCCGATGCCTGAGAAAATTCGCGTGTTCATGCCAGACAAGCCGACGAACTGATCAAACCGCAGCCCCTTCCCGCAAGCACCAACCTTGGCCTTCACCGCTTCCCGGGCCCTCACGAGGTAACAGCCTTGCGCGAGGT
>JAEXPL010000114.1 GCA_023446865.1 Verrucomicrobiota bacterium
ATTTCGGCTCGAGGTCGAACTCCGTCAGCCGCCCGCCGCGACGCAGCACCACGGCGTTCTCCGCGAAGTTGCGCAGCTCGCGGATGTTGCCCGGCCACGCATAGCCCGCCAGATGCTTCAACGCCCCCGGCTCGACCACGAGGGGCTGGACCCCGTTCTCCTTGCTGAATTCGGCGATGAAATGCTCCAGCAGCAGCGGGATGTCCTCGCTCCGCTCCCGCAGGGCCGGCGTGGAAATGCGCACGACGTTGAGCCGGAAAAAGAGATCCTCGCGAAAAGTCCCTTGGGCCACCATCTGCTCGAGGTTGCGGTTGGTGGCGGCCACCAGCCGCACATCCAGCTGCACCGGCTTCTGGCTGCCGATGCGCTCGACCGCACGGGTCTCCAGGAAACGGAGCAATTTCACCTGGGTCGACGGACTCACCTCGCCGATCTCATCGAGGAAGATCGTGCCGCCGTCCGCGGCCTCAAACCGGCCGATCCGGCGCTCGGTTGCTCCCGTAAACGCGCCCTTCTCGTGGCCGAACAGCTCGCTTTCCAGGAGCGTCGACGGCAGCGCCGCGCAATGCACCGCGAGGAACGGCGCCCGCGACCGCGGGCTGGCTTGGTGGATCGCCTGCGCAACCAACTCCTTACCCGTGCCTGTCTCCCCCTCGATCAGCACGGTCGCCCGCGACTGCGCGACGAGCTTCACCCGTTCGATGACCTCGTTGAGCTTGGCGGAGTGCCCCACGATGCCCTCGAAACTGAACTTCTTGTCGAGCCGCTCGTGCAGCTGTTTGACCTCGACCTCCAGAGTGCGCGACTTCAGCGCCCGCTGCACGATGATCTCCAGCTTCTCGAGGTTGACGGGCTTGGTGAGGAAATCAAAGGCCCCGCGCTTCATCGCCTCCACCGCCGAGTCGATGTTGCCGTACGCGGTCATCATGATCACGACCGGCTTGTTCGGCAGCGTGAGCACCTTGTCGATGACCTTGAGTCCCGACTTTCCCGGCATCCGCAGGTCGGTGATCACCACATCGAATTCGTGGGTTTCCAGCAGGCTGAAGGCTTCGTCGGCGCTGCTCGCGACGGAAACGTCGTAGCTCTCCTCGAACGCCAGCAACAGCCCCTCACGGGTATGCTTCTCATCATCAACGATCAGCACCGACGGAATCATGGGCCGATGAACGCGCTCCCGAATTCCGGGTCAATGGGAAATCTTGTCACACCCCGGAGATAGCCGGCAAAATATGCGCCAGAAATTGCAAGGCGTGCGTGGCTATGGAATCGCGCCTTCGCTACCCTCATGCCGCTTCGATGCGCCAGTTGGCCTAGCCGGATGGTGCATTGGGCAAGACCTCCATTTTGCAGAATTGTGAGCCGGTGTTGTGAGTGAACACCGGCCCACATCCACAAAACGGTGGATCGCAGAACAGCCCCGGTCCTGGGGTAGCGGGACCGGGGCCTTTGTTTTTCAACAAAGGCCCCGTCGCCGTTGAGCAGCGACGCTGGCGTTTTCGTCCCGCTGGTCAATGTCCCAGGCGGCCGTGTCCGTAATCAGAAGTCCTGTTGATCGCGACCACGGCGACAATGCCGATCCCTAATGCCCGGCCGCAAGTACGCGCAGCGCCCGCCGCAGCACCGCCGCCGGATGCTCGGCCCGCCGCCCGGTGCCGTCCGCGATCTGGGTCCGACAGCTGGTGCCCGCCGCCACGATCACCGCGCCGGCCGTCGCAGCGCGCACCGCCGGAAACAGCGCCAGCTCACCGATGCGCAGCGACACCTCGTGGTGTTCCCGCTCGTAGCCGAACGCCCCGGCCATGCCGCAGCACCCCGCGGCGATCGTCCGCACCTTGTGCCCGCTCGGCAAAGACAACGCCACCAGCGCATCCCCCAGGCTGCTGAGCGCCTTCTGGTGGCAATGACCGTGCAACAGAATCTCCGCCGGCGCATCCGAAAAGTCGGCCGCCCCGATCCGGCCGGCCCGCGCCTCCCGCGCGATCCACTCCTCGAACAACAGGCAGTGCGGTGCGAGCGCCTCCGCCCGATCGCGCAGGTCGGCGCCGACCAGCAGCGGATACTCGTCGCGGAATCCGAGGATCGCCGACGGCTCCAGCCCGATCAGCGGCTCGGCCGCCGTCACGCGGCCCTGCAATGCCGCGACGTTGCGGCGCGCGGCCGCTGCGGCCTCGGCCAGCATTCCCTTTGAAATCAGCGATCGTCCACTCTCGCCATGTTCGGCCGCCACGACCTCGTATCCGAGCATGGTGCACAGTTCGACGGTCGCCCGCGCCAGCTCCGGTTCCTGGTAGTCCGTGAACTCGTCGACGAACAGGTGCACCCGGCCGCGCCGCACGACTCCGGCCGCCGGCGCCAGCGCGGCAGGATGCCGTCGCAGCCACGCCCGGAAGGTCTCGGGGGCGAAGCGTGGCAACGTCCGCCGCTGCGCAACCCCGAGGGCGAGCTTGAGCAGCGGTGCCGTGAGCGCGCTGTGCGCCGCCCAGTTCGCCGCCGCGGGCCACGTCGTCGCCGCCTGCGCGAGCGCGGCGAAATGGCCGAACACCCGGCTGCGCAGCCCGATGCCCCGCGTGCGCCGCCGTTGGTGCAACCACTCGGCCTTGAGCAAGGCGACGTCCACGCTCGAAGGGCAATCCGACTTGCAGGCCTTGCACGAGAGGCAGAGGTCCATCGCTTCGGCCACCGCCGGTTCGGCGAACGGGTTCGTCGCCGCCGAACGCGTGAGCGCCTCGCGCAGGACATTGGCCCGGGCGCGGGTCGAGTGCCGCTCGTCGCCGGTCGCCATGTAGCTGGGACACATCGCGCCCCCCAGCCGCGCCGGCCTCCGGCAGTCGGCCGCGCCGTTGCATTGTTCGGCCAACCGCAGCACCCCGCCCCAGCGGGAGAAGTCCAGGGCCGTGGCGAACTCCGGCGTCGCCTGGTCGGGCTCGTAGCGCAGGGCTTCGGTCATCGGGCGCGCGGCGACGATTTTCCCTGGGTTCAGGATGCCCGCCGGGTCGAACACGATCTTCAGCTCCGAGAGCAGGGCGTAGTTGCGCTCCCCCACCCTCCGCCGCAGGAACGGCCCTCGCACCCGCCCGTCGCCGTGCTCGCCGCTGAGCGAACCGCGGTACCGCTTCACGAGCGCCGCGACCTCGTCGGTCAGCGCCTGGAACTTCGCGCGGTCGGGTCCGCGCTTCAGATCGAGGAC
>JAEXPL010000223.1 GCA_023446865.1 Verrucomicrobiota bacterium
CCCGACACCGCCGCGCTACCACCCGCGCGTCTCGCCGATCTGCTGCTCGGCGTGCCCGGCCTCACCATCGATCAGCCCGGCGGCCCGGGCGGCCGCTCCACTCTTTACCTGCGCGGCGGCGAGGAGAACCACACCATTGTTTTCCTCGACGGTATCCCGCTCAACGACCCGACTAACAACCGCGGCGGCGCCGTCGACCTCTCCATCCTTGAGCCCGCCCTGCTGCGCTCCGCCGCTGTCGTCCGCGGCGCCGCTTCCGTGCGCTACGGTCCCGATGTCCTCGCCGGCGTCGTCCACCTCGGCGGCCAGACCACGCCAACCAACAACACCACCCTCCTCGCCGAGGGCGGCGACGACGACTACCGCCGCGGCGCGCTGAGCGCCAGCCGAGTGTTCGCCGACGGCAAGTCCTCGGTTCAGCTCGGCCTTGCGGGTACCGACGACGGCACCATCGCCGTGGGCAGCCAAGCCCAACGCCGGTTCTTCCGCGGCGCCTTCAACACCGCGCTCGGCGCCACCAACCTCCAGGCGGCCCTCTGGCACGCCCGCCACGACGCCGACTCCTTTCCCGACGAAAGCGGCGGCATCGAGTACGCCGTGCTCCGCGCCCTCGAGCACCGCGAGGACCGCCACCCCGCCGGCTCGCGCCCCCCCGACGGCCAGGCCGGCGACGGCCGCTGGACCGCCTCGGCCGACGCCGCGCAGTTCGACGCCACCGTCACCTCGCCCGGCGTCGCCGCGCCTCCGGACAACCCCTACGCCGGCGTGCCCGCCAGCACCGACGACACCCGCCTGCGCCGCTACCGCGCCGCGCTCGGCTTCGAGCAATCGTTCTCCGGCTGGCTCACCGCCCTCGGCCTCGACACCCAGCGCGAGGAAGGTCGCGACCACGGCTCGCTCCAGTTCGGGCCGATGACCATGCCGACCAACTTCTCCACCGACCGCACCCGCCTCGGCGCCTACGCCGAGACCAACGGCCCGCTGTGCGAAACGGTCACGCTCGTCGCCGGCGCCCGCGCCGACCACTACGACGACGGCAAGACCCGCGGCACCTTCCGCGGCGGTCTGCTCGGGAAGATCGACTCCGCCACCCAATGGCGCCTCAACGCCGGCACGTCGTTCAAGCCCGCCAGCTTCTACGCCCTCGCGAATCCGCTCGTCGGCGACCCGAGCCTGAAGCCCGAACGCGCCCGCTCGCTCGACACCGGCCTGCGCCGCACGTTCGCCGACGGCCGCCTGCTCGTCGACCTCACCGCCTTCCTCACCCGGATCCGCGACGGCGTGGACTACGACCCCATGCTCGGCCGCCTCGTCAACCGCAACGGCATCAACAGCCGCGGCGCCGAACTCGCCACAACTTGGCGCGCGCTCAACACTCTCTCGTTCGCCGGCTCGCTCACCTACACCGACGCCCACAGCAACCCCGGCCACGAACGCCTGCGCTCGCGCCCGGCATGGCGCGGCGGCGTGTCCGCAACCTGGAAACCAGTGGCCGCGCTCGACCTCACGGCGGCGCTCACCGCCACCAGCGATCTGCGCGACAACTCGAAACCCACCGGCGACGTCATGGTCGGCGGCTGGGCCCGGCTCGACCTCGCCGCCCGCTGGCGCGTGACGCAGCAGTTCGCCGTGACCGCCGCCCTCGACAACACCCTCGACCAGACCTACGCCGAAGCCGTCGGCTTCACCGCCCCCGGCCGCCGCCTCCGCCTCGGCGTGCAGGCGCAGTTCTGAGCCTGCGCACCTCGGCAACGACTCGGATCATCACCAATGATCCCGCCTGAGGCAGTGTCTGTAGGCCGGGTCGTCGACCCGGCTTCTCCGGCGGGCCACCTCAGCGAGGTGGCCTACAGCAAACACCCGAAGTGCCTCACCGCCGAGGCGTAGTGAAGACTCGCAACAAGGGCGACCACCTTCCGGTTGGTCGCCCTTTGTGTTTGGCCCGCGGCCGGCCGCTCAGAGCTCGATCTGCTCAAGGAGCTTCAGGAGCTCCTCCTTGGGCTGGACCGGATTGCAGCTGACAAGAAGCGCGAGCTTCTTCTCCGGATAGCGCACCAGGACGATGGCGGAATCGCCGTCGGTTGCATCGGCGAGCACGCCGGCGAACGCCGCGTGCTTCTTGTGCTCGAACTTCGATTCAATCTTCAACGCCTCGTTCTTCTCCAGACCGTCGGCGATGGCGAGCGGCAGGATCGTCACCCCCATCGCTCCGCCACGGGTGTCGATCAGATTGACGGTGTGGCCGCCACCCACGCTCTCGGGTGCCATCGTGGTGTAGCCGGGCAGGTGCAGTTTGACGACGATGGCCTCGAACTGCTCCGAGGATAGCTTCACCCCGGTGGGTTCAGCCTTCGGCGCGGGTTTCGGCGCAGGCTTCTTTGCCACCACCGGCTTCGGCGCGGGCGTGGGGGCCGGTGCGGGGGCAGGCTCGCCCGCCTCCTCGACCACTGGTTTGCGCGGCGCGGGCTTCGGCTGCCGTTTTGGCGTCTCTTCCTCCTCTTCCGCGCCCGGCGGGCGGCCACCCATGATCCCGCCAAGCATGCCGGAGAGGTCGGGCATATCCTCGAACTTGATATCCTTCGGCAGGGCGAAGACCGAGGAGGGGATCGACGCGTTCTCCTCGAACTTGGTCGCGACCGTCTTGACCGTCATGCCGGCCATCGTGCCCTCCGTCTTCAGCATCACGCCCTTGTAGGTCCAAGTCTTGAAGCCCCACAGCTCGAACACCATGCAGGTGCGCCCGAGAAACTCCTCGGGAGGGAGCATGCGACCGCCATTCTTCTCGATGAAATCTTTCGCATAGGCGCGGCTGGAGTCGCCCTGCGCCCCTTTGCCGAACTGCTTCGCCATCTTCTCGGCCTGCTCGAGGCTCATCTTCATGCCGGTCTTCTTCTTGAGGTCGGCGTTGTAGATCCAGCCGTCGAGCAACCAGCTCATGTTTTCCGTCTCCTCGGTCTTGGCTCGGCCGAAGACCTTCGTGGTGTTCGTCGTCTTGTGGAGCCGGGCGGTTTTCCGTCCCGAACCGTCGATCCAGAACGTCTCCGTGCCGGCGGAGTTCATACCGTTGCCGGTGGTCGTGGTCTGATACTCGACAATGGCCGAGCGGAGTTCGAAGAGGTATTCCTTTTTCTGGGCGTTCGCCGGCAAGACCGCGACAAGCGCGCCGAGGATGAGGGGAAGCAGGGTGAAACGCAGATTCATGGCGATGAGCAGGGGTGCTAAGCCCATCCGGTCCCAAGTCCACGTCGTCGCGGCGACGGCCGCAACGGCGAGAATCCGGCTCCGGCGGGCGGTATTCTTCGCTCCCCGACCTTCGCGCCGGCAAGGCCAGCCGGGCAAACCTTTTCTGGCCGGGCGGCGCGGGCGGGCACGGCATCGGGCTTCCGGGGGGAAGGGACGCCGCGCCGTCGGCGTCCGTCATTGCAGGCCACCGCCGCCGGTGGAGCGT
>JAEXPL010000228.1 GCA_023446865.1 Verrucomicrobiota bacterium
CTCCATCAAAACCGGTGGTTTTTCAGCAGCCTGCTAGGCGAGGCTTACGCCTACGCCCTAAACAACTCGGCGATTGTCGTCGGTGAATATTCCGACCTCGGGACCCCGCGCGCATTCATGTACAACAATGGTACCAGGACCGACATGGGGTCGCTTGGCGGCTCGTGGGCGCGAAGTTTCGCCGTAAACAACTTCGGCGTTGCGGTGGGTGAATCAGTCCCGCTTGCGGAGCCATACATCAACGCGTTCAGGTTCTACCAAGGCGCGATTTCCAGCCTCGATGTCCCTCCCCTTACCGGATGGTGGAGCAAGGCCTATGGCATCAACGATTCGGGACTGGCCGTTGGCGAAGGTTATGCCCCAACAGGCGAGACAGATCCGTCCTTCCTCACCTACGCCTGCCTTTTCGATGGCAAGAGTGTCACCTTGCTCGACTCGGTCGATAGAGGATACGCGATCAATAACGGTGGAGCGATTGCCGGGCAGGCAGGCAATCGTCCCATAGTCTACGAAGCCGGGGCTGTCACCTATCTGCTCGGCAACGACGACCTGACAATGGGCGTGGCATATGACATCAGTGACACCGGTATTGCTGTCGGCTCGTACGAGCCTGTTGGAGGTCCAAAACAAGCGTTCATCTACCGCAACGGCTCGTTCGCCACGATCGGAGACCTCGGCGGAAGCCTGAGCATCGCATACTCGGTAAATGTAGCAGGAGATGCCGTGGGCGTTGCGGAAACAACCGCAGGAACAGGTCACGCATTCTTGTACACAAGCGGCGGGATTCTCGACTTGAACTCGCTTGTGCGCGTAGATGACGGCGTGGTTCTGACAGACGCTCGTGGGATTAACGATGTTGGTCAGATCATAGCAAATGGCTCGGACGGCCACGCATACTTGCTTACGCCAATCCCCGAGCCTGCCACCTACGGGGCTCTTTTCGGGATAGCCGCGCTGGGCCTAGTCGTCTTCCGGCGTGCTTCTCGCGGCAAGGCCACTTGTGTCCACGCCGAGGGGCGGGGCACACCTTAACCACCTCGGAAAGCGCAACCCACTCCAAGAACCGAGGCAGGCGCCAGGCACCGGCCTCGGTTCGGAGGGAATCAGTCGCGCGTTCGCAGACGATTACTTCGTCTGCGACTGCGGGCGACCGGCGGCGGGCCAGTCGATGTGGAAGAACTCGCCGCGCGGACGGTCGGTGCGCTCGTAGGTGTGCGCGCCGAAGAAGTCGCGCTGGCCTTGGAGGAGGTTGGCCGGCAGGCGGGCGGCGCGGTAGCCGTCGTAGTACGCCAGCGCAGAGCTGAACGTGGGCGCCGGGATGCCGACCTGGGCCGCCGTGGCGACGACTGTGCGCCAGTTCTTCTGCGCCTTCTGCACGGTCTTGTTGAAGTACGGATCGAGGAGGAGGTTCGCCAGCTTCGGGTCCGTGCCGAAGGCCTCGGTGATCTTCTGCAGGAACACCGCGCGGATGATGCAACCGCCCCGCCAGATCTGCGCGATCTTCCCGAAGTTGAGCTTCCAGTTGTACTCCTTCTGCGCCTCGCGCATGAGCTGGAAACCCTGCGCGTACGAGCAGATCTTCGAGCAGTAGAGCGCGTCGTGGATCGCCTTGAGGAAGGCGGTCTTGGACCCGGTGAACTTGGTCTTCGGGCCCTTGAGGATCTTCGAGGCGGCCACGCGTTCCTCCTTCACCGCGGAGATGCAGCGGGAGAACACGGCTTCGGCGATCGTCGGGGCGGGCACGCCCATGTCGAGGGCGCTCACGCTGGTCCACTTGCCCGTGCCCTTCTGTCCTGCCGTGTCGAGCACGATGTCGACGAACGGCTTCTTCGTGACCGGGTCGGCCTGCTGGAGGATGTCGGCGGTGATCTCGACGAGGAAGCTGTCGAGCGCGCCCTTGTTCCATTTCGCGAAGACCTTGCCGATCTCCGGCGCGCTCATGCCGAGCACGCCGCGCATCAGGTCGTAGGCTTCGCAGATCATCTGCATGTCGCCGTACTCGATGCCGTTGTGGACCATCTTCACGTAGTGGCCGGCACCGTCGGTGCCGATGTAGGTCGCGCACGGCACGCCGCCCTTGACGGGCTTGCCGGGCTTGGCGCCGGTGAGCGGGCGGCCGGTCTTGCGGTCGACCTTGGCGGCGATGGCGTTCCAAACGGGCTCGAGGAATTTGTACGCCTCGGGGTCGCCGCCGGGCATGACGGCCGGGCCGAAACGCGCACCCTCTTCGCCGCCGGAGACGCCGCTGCCGATGAAGCGGAAGCCCTTGTCGCGGAGATCCTTCTCGCGGCGGATGGTGTCGGTCCACTTCGAGTTGCCGCCGTCGACGATGATGTCGCCCGGCGCGAGCAGCGGCACGAGCGAGTCGATCACGGCGTCGGTCGCCTTGCCGGCCTGCACCATGATCACGATCCGGGCGGGCTTGGCGAGGGAGGCGACAAAGTCCTTGAGTTCGGCGAAGCCGACAAGGCCGCCGGGGGTGTTCGGATTCGCGGCGACAAACTCGTCGGTCTTCGACGCGGTGCGGTTGTAGACCGAGATGCGGAAGCCGTGGTCGGCGATGTTGAGGGCGAGGTTCTGACCCATCACGGCGAGGCCGATGAGTCCAATTTCAGAGAGTTGATCAGACATGAAGTTCAGGAGGCGGACGACAGAGGTTGACAGGTGATACCAACAACGAGGCACCGCAGGAATCCCTCCGGAAGCGACGGAACTGACATGAACCGGCGCCGGCGATCGCGGCAAGAGGCGGAGAGTTGTGGGATTTCCGGGGCGGCGCAAGCGCGCCCACCCGGAGTTTGCGGAGACGTGCACCAAGTACATCGTGAAGGACGCGGCTCCTCGTGCCGCACCAGCCCCGCCGCCCATGAAACAGTGGATCCCCGCCGACACCTACCGCCAGTTTCTCGAGTCGATGCCGATCGCCTGCGTCGACATCGCGATCGTCCATCGCGGCGCGGTGCTCCTCGTAAAACGCAAGGACGCCCCCGCGCGCGGCGAATGGTGGGTGCCCGGCGGCCGCGTGTGGAAGGGCGAGACGATGCGCGAGACCGCCATCCGCAAGGCGCGCGAAGAGGTGGGCCTCGAGTGCCATGTCGGCCCGATCATCCACACCGCGGAGACCATCTTTCCAGACGGACCCGGCGGCGTGGCGGTGCACTCGATCAACACCTGCTTCTTCCTCTACCCCATCTCCGCCACGGTGCGACTCAGCCCGAAGCTCGATGCCCACCACGGCGGCGCCAAATGGGTCCGCGCCATCCCTGACGGCCTCCATCCCTACGTCGTGCGCTGCCTGCTGGGCGCAGGGCTCGAACCGAAGTGATTCCGGGCCCGGCGCGGCGCTCGCCTCCCGTCACACGGACGATCTTCCTGACTCTCTCGTTTGAAGCGGCCAACCGGCACTTGGCTTCCTGAAATCACCCAGCCAAACCGGACGCTCCCGCCAGTTGCTGCCTTAATGCAGATGCCACCACTTGGCTTTGCGGCGAGGGGCATCGGCTGTTTCGGTTTCCATTTCATTCCGCTCATCACACCCCCCGGTTCTTATGGCTAAATACGGTCACTTCGACGACGCCCAACGCGAGTTTGTCATCACTCGCCCCGATACGCCCCTGCCCTGGCTCAACTACCTCGGCCAGGACGAATACTTCGGCATGGTCACCCAGACCGCCGGCGGCTACTCCTTCTGGAAGGACGCCAAGCTGCGCCGCCTCACGCGCTATCGATACAACAACAACCCGATGGATAACGACGGCCGCTTCCTCTACGTGAAGCAGGGCAAGTCGATCTGGAACCCGGGCTGGAAGCCGACCCGCACCAAGCTCGACGCCTTCGAGTGCCGCCACGGCCTCGGCTACTCCCAGATCACCGGCAAGAAGGACGGCATCGAGGTCGAGCAGCTCATGTTCGTCCCGCCGCAGGAGAACCTCGAGGTCTGGAAGGTCACCGTCCGCAACAAGACCAAGAAGGCCCAGAAGCTCTCCCTCTTCTCCTACGTTGAGTTCTGCCTCTTCGAGGCCCTCAACGACATGACCAACTACCAGCGCACCTACTCGATCGGCGAAGTCGAGATCG
>JAEXPL010000244.1 GCA_023446865.1 Verrucomicrobiota bacterium
GCGAGCTCCTTGAGGCGATGTCGGCGGGCGATGCGGCGAAAAGGGGCGGGGCGGGCGGTTGGCATGGCGAGGGACGCAAGCGTCCGGCGTTTGGATGCAGTTGCGATGCCAGCGGAGGCGCGGCGGAGGAGGCGGGAGTGTTGGTTGCGGCCAACCGATCCTGCGGACCGGGACGGTTGTGGAGCACCGGTTGTGCTCACTCGGCCCGCGGCGGGTGATCGGTGCCGTGGTTGAGGCGGTAGCGGAGAAATTCGCGGGTGACGCCGAGGCGGCGGGCGGCGGCGGTGACGTTGTTGTTGGTTTCGCGCAGCGCCTGGGCGATCAGGTCGGCGACGACGCTGTCGATGGAGAAGCCTTCCTCGGGCAACTGCCAGGAGGGGTTGCGCCAGCCGGGCGCGGCGCCGGCGGGCGGGGCGGCGAGATGGGCGAAGTCGAGCTGTGGACCGGCGCCGAAGATGACGGCGCGCTCGAGCTCATGGGCGAGTTCGCGGGCGTTGCCGCGCCAGGGCTGGGCGCGCAGGCGGGCGGCGCCCTCGGGTGTGATCGCGAGCTCCTTGAGGCGATGTCGGCGGGCGATGCGGCCGAGCAGATGCTCGGCAAGCTCGAGCAGGTCGTCGCCGCGCTCGCGCAGCGGCGGCAACGCCAGGTGCAGGAGGGGCAGGCGGTGGAAGAGATCCTCCCGGAAGGTGCCGGCGGCGACGAGGTCCGCGAGCGGGCGGTTGGTGGCGGCGATCAGGCGGACGTCGATGCGGAGCTCCTTCGTGCCGCCCAGCCGCCGGACCACGCCCTCCTCGACGGCGGTGAGGACCTTGGCCTGGGTGGAGGCGGAGAGGGTGCCGATCTCGTCGAGGAAGAGGGTGCCGCCGTCGGCGGCTTCGAAGAGACCGATACGGGCCTGCTTGGCGTCGGTGAAGGCGCCGCGTTCGTGTCCGAAAAGCTCGGACTCGGCGAGGTTCTCCGGCAGGGCGGCGCAGTTGATGGTGACGAAGGGCCGTGCGCTCCGCGGCCCGGCGCGGTGCAGCCAGCGGGCGAGCAGGCTTTTGCCGGTGCCGGTTTCCCCCTCGATGAGCACGGGCGGCGGGTGGTGGACGATCCGGCGCTCGGCCGTGAGGATCTGCTCGAGCTGGGCGCGCAGCGGGGCGAGAGCGCGGCCGAAGAAGAACTCCGGCTCGGTGGGTGACTGCGGCGCCCGGTGCTCCTCGCGCCGGGCCGCGGTGTGCTGGGCGCGGCACCGCAGGAAGGCGACGGCGAGCTGGTCGGGCTCGAAGGGTTTGGTGAGGTAGTCGCCGGCGCCGAGCCGCATCGCCTCGACGGCCTCCTTCACACCGCCGAAGGCCGTCATCACGACCACCCCGGTGTTCTCCGAGAAGACTCCTTCGCGCAGGAGCTCGAGCGCCTCGCCATCCGGCAGATGGAGGTCGACGAGGGCGAAATCGAAGCGCAGCGCGCCGGCGAGGCGTCGCGCCTCAGCGAGGTTGGTCGCCTCAGTGGGCTGGGCGCCGAGCGCGCGCAGATGGGCGGCGAGGCGGCGGCGCAGGGCCGAGTCATCCTCGAGCAGGAGAACCTCGCAACCGGCGGGGAGGGCGGTGTCGACATCCATCGGGGCGATACTGCGCGCCAAGGCCGCGGATTCTTCAACACTTTTCCGGGCGGGCGCGCGTTCGGGGCGGCCGGGTCGCAGCAACCGGCGAGGGCGGGGCCGGCGGTTGCTGGCAACCACCCGCGGTGCCCCGACGCGCCCGGCACTCGGACCGGCTGGCGGGAAAATCCCCCGGGAGCCCGGGACCGACGTGTTCCGGCGGGGCGCTGGCACGGACTGTGCAAAGTCGGTTGCCGCCAAACCCCGCATGAGCTCGCCCCTTCGGATACCTCGCATGGTGCTGCTGTCGCGACTTCCCGCTCGCCCCGGGCATGGTGGGCGGCGAACATCGCGCCGTGGGTCGCCGGGTGCGGTGCCGGAGTTGTATCCACACGTCAACCCAAACCCCAGATGGAACGAAACACCCGAATGAGCCGCCGGCTTCTGATCGCCTCGGCGTTTTCTATTGGCGCCCTTGTCGTGCCGCGGTTGGCCGCCGCCCCGTTGGACGACGTGCAGAACGTCGCGACCGAGTGGGCGCGGGTCCGGACCGAGACCATCACCTTGGAGGCGGATTGGGCGTCCCAGAAGGCGCTCCTGCAAGCGACGCTCGATGCGCTCCAGGAGCGCGTGCGCCAGCTGGAGGAGCGGCGGGCGGCGCTGGAGGTGAAGACCGCCGGTGCCCGCCGCGAGACCGAGGAGCTCGTGGCCCGCCGGCAGGCCCTGACGGAGGCGACGACCGACGCGGAGCGGCGGTTGCGGGAGTTGGACGAGCGGCTGGTCCGGCTGCGCCCGTGGCTGCCGCCGCGCCTCTCGGCCGCGCTGGAGCTGCCCTACCGCAGCCTGGTGGCGAAGGAGCTCAGCCTCGGCGAACGGATGCAGCACACGACCACGATCCTGAACCGGTGTGTGCACTTCAACCGTACCGTGGCGGGGGGCGAGGAGGTGGTGATCGCCACCGGGGGCGAGGCGAAGCTGATGGAGGTCGTCTATTGGGGGCTCAGCCATGGCTACGCCCTCGATCGGGCGGCCGGCGTCGCCTACACCGGCGCCCCGGCGGCGAAAGGGTGGGAGTGGGCGCCGGCCCCGGAGCTGGCCAAGGCGGTGGAGCGGCTGATCGCCGTCGCCGCGGACAAGACCGAGCCGGAAACCGTCGTGGTGCCTGTGCGTGCGGGCGACCCGGAGGCCCTCGAACCGAAGCGCTGAAC
>JAEXPL010000375.1 GCA_023446865.1 Verrucomicrobiota bacterium
GGCTGAAGCACCGCGCCACGTTTCGAACAATCGACAGACTCAGAGCTGCACGAACTTCGCCAGCTTGATCGCGGGGTTGCCCTTGATCTCGGCGCGAGCGGAGGGGCTCGGCTCGTTGTCGACGACCACGACCATGTAGGCCGTGCCGCCGGGCGTGAGGCGGGAGAGCGACATGTCGGCGATGTTCACGCCGTCCTTGCCGAGCAGCGTGCCGATCAGGCCGACCATGCCGGGCTGGTCCACATTCTCGAGCACGAGCAGTTTGCCCTCGGCGGGCACCTCCACCTCGCGGCGATTGATGCCGACGATGCGCGGGGTCTGCGTCTTGCCCATGAGCGTGCCGCGGGCAGTGTGCATGCTGCCGTCGGCCGCCGTGGCCTCGACGACGATCAGGTCGGTGTACTCGCATTCGCCGTTGGACTTCACGACCTCGACGTTCACGCCGAGACGCTGAAGCAGCATCGGCGCGTTGACGTAGTTGACCTCCTCCCCGCTGATGCGACGGAGGAAACCGCGCTCGATCGCGCGGGTGACGGCGTTGGAGTCGATCTCGCAGACCTTGCCGAAATAGGTGAACTTCAGCGACGCGATCTGCGGCGGGGCGATCTGCTGGACCAGCGAACCGAGCTTGGCGCCGAGGTCTAGGTACGGCCCGAGGACCTTCAGCGCGGCGGCGTCGATCGAGGGCATGTTGACCGCGTTGCGGATGATGCCGTTGTTGAGCACATCGGCGATCTGCTCGGCGATCTCGATGCCGACCGACTCCTGGGCCTCCTTCGTGGAGGCGCCGAGGTGCGGGGTGAGCACGAGATTCGGGATACCACGGAAGGGATGGTCGGCGGGGAGCGGTTCCTCCTCATAGACGTCGAGGCCGGCGGCGGCGACCTTGCCGCTCTTGAGCGCCTCGACCAGCGCGGTCTCCTTGATGATGCCGCCGCGGGCGCAGTTGAAGATGCGCACACCCTTCTTGCACTTCTCGAAGGCGGCCTCGTCGATCATGTCCTTCGTGGCGTCGGTGAGCGGCATGTGGACGGTGATGTAGTCGGCCTGGGCGAGCAGCTCGTCGAGCGTCACGCCCTCGACCTGCATGGCCTTGGCACGGCTCGGCGCGAGGTACGGATCATAGGCGAGCACGCGCATGCCGAAGGCCTGGGCGCGCTTGGCCACTTCGCCGCCGATGCGGCCGAGGCCGACGACGCCAAGGGTTTTGCGGAACAGCTCGATGCCGCTGAAATTCTTCCGGTCCCACTTGCCCTCGCGCATCGAGGCGGCGGCCTGCGGCACGGGACGCGCACCGCAGAGCATGTGGGTGAACGTGAGCTCGGCGGTGGCGATGGTGTTGCCCGAGGGCGTGTTCATCACGACGACGCCGCGCGCGGTGGCGGCCTCGACATCGACGTTGTCCACACCCACGCCGGCGCGGCCGACGACCTTCAGCAACGGCGCGGCGGCGAGCACCTCGGCGGTGATCTGCGTCTCGGAACGAACCGCAATCGCATGAACATCCTTCACCAGAGAGAGGACCTTCTCGGGCGTGGAGTTGTAGGCTTCGATGACTTCGAAGCCCGGCTGTTTGCGGAGCAGTTCCACGCCCTTGGGCGAGATCTTGTCGGCGACGAGGATTTTCATGGGAATGAGGGTTCGAAGCGAACCGTCCCACCTCGCCGCCCGCAAGGAAAAGGTTCGCCGCCGACCGGCGCGGCGGTTGGCCTGCCGCGGAGGCGCCGGTCGTCAGTGCTACCGTTAGCTTGCCGAACGGTCCTGTACTGGCTGCGGCGCCTTCTCCGGCTCGGCCGGTGCGCCCCGCGTCGCGATCGGCAACACCGGAGTCTGCGCGCCGAAAGTCACGTCAACCTCTTCGCCCCGCTCCAAGGCCGACGCGACCTCCAGGGCTCGGCGGTTTCACCGCGTGGAGTCACCCGGCAACGTCACGATCGTTCTGACGATGCGCACAAACGCCCACGCGAGAAGGACCGCTGCGGCGATCGGCCACCGCATTGCCAGCCACGCGTCCTTCCCTTCCCGAAACGCAAGAACCCCGCTGACGATGACAGCCAGAGTCGCAACCACCACAGCGGCACCAACGAGCAACCGAGCGAACTCCAACCGGCGCCTAGCCTTTTCGTTCTCCACGGTCTTTTCGGTAGCCATTGGGGCAAGCGGTTCTTGGCCGACGTTCAGGGATGAGGAAGTGGTCTTCAGGGGTGAGCTGTGGGCCGCGCGACAGGGCCACTTCTCTGACGCAACGGTTGTTCGGTGACAAGGGTGTACTGGTAGGGGCCGGTCAAACTCTGTTCCTGCGATCGAGCGTCGAGCCATACCCTCCGACTGGGGAGGCGGTAACCGCACACGGTGTTCGTCCGGGATCGCCCCGGGCATCCACACTCGGCTCTTCAGCTCGACAATGACCTGGATCTCGACGGCGCACTCGCGCGAGTGCTCCGCCACTCTCACGCGCCCAAGCAAGTCCCAGCCCAACACACCGGCCCAGCCCCCTGGCACTCCAGCGGCCCGCCGCAGGGTCTCCGGTTTCCACGATCCCGGTCCGGTGGAGAATCCGCCCCTCCCCACCGGCCGTCACCCGCCGACACAGAGCTGCCCGCGGCGCGGGGGGTACGGTGCGCCGCGGGCAGTCG
>JAEXPL010000391.1 GCA_023446865.1 Verrucomicrobiota bacterium
ATCGGTCAGAACGAACCTTTGTCGTTGGTTCACAAACTGATGCAAGCCGATGGCTCAGCAAACTGCAAGCCCAAAGAATCCACTATTTGGATATTTCTGCCGGAATTATTTCCCAGACACGCCCTAAAGCATCTTTCTTCAAGGCATCGCCTTGAAGTACGAGTTACCCCTTCGATGACTTCAGGGTCCTGGTAAGTTTGGGGCGGATCGTAGACGAAGCTGCCAGTAGCGCCGAACTGACGGGGCGAGGCCGGACGTTCCAGTTGGGCGCCGCCGCTTACTCCTTCTCGGCGGCGCCGGCTTCGTAACGTTTGATCCACGCCGCGGACCAGTTGGCGAAGTCGCCGGCCTCGAGGTGCGCGCGGGCCTGGGCCATGAGGTCGAGGTAGAAATGGAGGTTGTGGATCGTCAGCAACGTGCCGGCCAACATCTCGCCGGCAGTGTGCAGGTGCCGCAGGTAGGCGCGGCTGAAATGGCGGCAGCAGTAGTTGTCGAGGCCGTCGACGATCGGGCGCGGGTCCTCGCGGAACTTCTCGTTGCGCAGGTTGATCGGGCCGTCGGGCGTGAAGACGAGGCCGTTGCGGGCCACGCGGGTCGGCATCACGCAGTCGAACATGTCGATGCCGAGCGCGATCATCTTCAGGAGCTGCGACGGCGTGCCGAGGCCCATCGCGTAGCGCGGACGGTCGGCGGGCAGGTGAGGGGTGGTCGCGCCCACTTGGTGGAGCATCTCCGGCTCGGGTTCGCCCACGCTCACGCCGCCCACGGCGTAGCCCGGGAAATCCAGTTCACGGAGACCGGCGGCGGCCTCCGCGCGGAGGTCGGCGAAGGTCGAGCCTTGCACGATGCCGAAGACGTGGTGGCCGGCGTCGAGCCAGCCCGTGTCGCGGGCGATGGCGAGGCATTGGCCGGCCCAGCGGCGGCTGCGCGACACGGCGGCGGCGGCCTCGTCGCGCGTGCAGGGCCAAGGTGGACACTCGTCGATGACCATCGCGATGTCGGAGCCGAGGTTCTGCTGGATGCGCATGACCTCGCGCGGGCCGAGGAAGAGGTTGGCGCCGTCGAGGTGCGACTGGAAGGCGATGCCGTCCTCCTGGATGTCGCGGAGTTTGGCCAACGAGAAGACCTGGAAACCGCCGCTGTCGGTGAGGATCGGGCCGTCCCAGCCCATGAACTTGTGCAGGCCACCGAGCTTCGCCACGAGGTCCGAGCCGGGGCGGAGGTTGAGGTGGTAGGTGTTGCCGAGAATGATCTGGGCGTGGATCTCGCGCAGGTGGGCGGGCGTGATGGCCTTCACGGTCGCCTGCGTGCCGACGGGCATGAAGATCGGCGTCTCGATGGTGCCGTGGCGGGTGCGCAGCCGGCCGCGGCGGGCGGCGGTGGCGGTGTCGGTGAGCAGGAGTTCGAAATGCGACGGCATGGGCGGCGGAGCAAAACGGGCCGCGGCGGCGGGGGCAAGAGCGGGGCGAAGCGCGCAGCAATCGCGTTCATGGGCACCGCCCGGGCGGCAGAATCGGGCAAACCCCGAGCGGGTCCGCCTTGAGCGCGCCCCGGCCTCCGGCACTCTGTGGTCGTGCCCACTTCATCGATGCGTCGTGCCGCGCTGATCGGCGCGTTTCTGCTCGTTTCCACGCTGGCCGCCGAAGAGGTCTCGCGGCTGCAGCAAGTGACCGAGGAGCTGACCACGCTCCAGACCGTTGTGCAAAAGCTGCCGGAAGGCCGGGAGCGCAAGAAGCTCGAGGAGCGTCGTGCGCTCTTGGAACGCGAGAGCGAGATTCTGCAGCAGCGCGCCCAGCTGGAGCTGCGGGAGGCGGCGGTGGTGCGCCGGTTGCAGGCGAACCCGACGATCCGCCTGCAGGACCACATCCGGTCGCTCGCGGCTCACGCGCAGCCGCAGGAAACCCGGCTGGAGGCACTCGCGGGGCGGATTCGGGCGGCGGTGGCGGCGCGGGAGGCGCTGGTCGCCTCGCGTCAGAAACTTCTCGCGGCGGCCGACGAGCCCGGGCGGGAGACGAAACTGGCGGCGCTCGACGAGCAATTGCTCAACTCCACCGAGGAGATCGAGGCGTTGCAGCTCCGGCGCGAGGCGGTGGAGCACGGGCTCGATGTGGCCCGCGAGGCGGAGCGGATCCTCGCGCGCCTCCAGGCGGAGCCGGCGACGCCCGCTCTGCATCTGCGCGCCTGGTGGGAGCGGCGTCGCGAGCTGGCGGAGCGCGGCGCCCGGCTGGGGCTGGCGGCGGAGTCGGCGCGTTCGGCCGCCGAACGACGGTCGGCCGCGGCGGATACGCTCGGCCTCTCCCGCGAGAAGCTGGAGCGGATCGACGAGGAGATCGCGTTACTGGCCCCGCAGACGGGTTTCTTCCGGTCCACTCCCGGGGTGGACCGGTTGCTCGCGGCCGCGCGGCGCGACAAGGAGTCCGTGGCGGCGCGGCTGCCGGCACTGGAGGCGCAGCACGCGGCGCTGGAGGAGAGCGCGGCCGCCGCGCTGCAGCTCGAGCAACTGCTCTCCGACGAGTTCGGCTGGCTGCGTCACCGCCAGGAGACCTTCGGGCGCCGCCTCCAACAGTGGTTCGCGTGGCCCGCGGGGGCGGCCGCGGTGGTGGTGGCGTTGTTCTTCGTGATCAGCCGGCTGGTGCTGCCGAAGTTCTACGGGCACGAGATGCTGGTCAGCGCCCGGCGGGTGAACCGCTATTTCATGGTCGGTGCGCTGGCGACGGTGCTCGCGGGGTTCTTCTTCGAGGATCTCCGGGTTCTGGCGACGACGCTGGGCATCGTGAGCGCGGCGCTCGTGATCGCGTTGCAGGATGTGTTCGCGTCGGTCGCGGGCTGGTTCGCAATCATCGTGAGCCGCAAGGTGCGGGTGGGCGACCGGGTCGAGATCGACGGCGTGAAGGGCGATGTGCTCGAGATCGAGCTGCTGCGCACGACGCTCAACGAGATCGACGGCGGTCTCGGCCTCGACCATCCCTCCGGCCGCATCGTGGCGATCCCGAACAGCTTCATCTTCCGCAGCCGGGTCCACAACGCCACGCACACCCACCGCTGGGTCTGGTTGCGCACGGACATGACGGTGACCAACGAGAGCCCGGTGACCGAGGCGACCGCGCTGGTTCGGCGCGCGTTGGAGGAGGAGACGGCGGCGGTGTTCGCCGAGGCGCGTCAATCGGCCGGCTCGGTGGAGGAGCGCTACGGGCAGGCCGACGGTGTCTACGAGCCGAAGCTCTACCCGACGATGACCGACAGTGGGGTGACCTTCACCCTCCTGTGGCTCGCCGACTATCGCGAAGTGCCGGCGGCCCGGGATCGGATCCACCGGCGCCTGCTGGCCGAGTTGGAGCGGAATCCCCGCGTGCAGAATGCCTATCCCACGCGGCGCGAGATCATCGCTTACGAGCAGCCCCCGCGTGCGGCGGAGCCCACCAATGCCGCCGCGGCGGCCGCACCGGCGCGCCTGTCCGCCTGGCCGGGCAGCGCGAACTGAGGAGCGACGGGCAGGTCCGGGCGGTGCGCCCGGCGGGTTGAAAGAGGCGGGGTGGGGGCCGTTGGGTTCAGGCAACGCAGGCGGCTGCGGGGACGAGGTTGTCAATAACTCGCCCCGGCGGGCGCTTGACCTGCTCCCCAACGGCGCAACCCTCCACCACCGTGCTGCTCGTCATCGACAACTACGACTCGTTCACCTTCAACCTCGTCCAGTACTTCGGTCAGCTGGGCGTGGAGCAGAAGGTTTTCCGCAACGACGAGATCACCCCGGCGCAGGCGCTCACCCTCAATCCCGAGCGCGTCCTGCTTTCACCCGGTCCGTGTTCGCCCACCGAGGCGGGAGTCACGCTCGACATCATCAAGGCCTTCGCGGGCGTGAAGCCGATCCTCGGCGTCTGTCTTGGCCACCAGTCGATCGGGCACTATTTCGGCGGTAAGGTCGTGCGCGCCGGCCGGCTCATGCACGGCAAGACCTCGCCGATCCTGCACAAGAACACCGACGTTTTCCGCGGCATGCCCAATCCCTTCAACGCGACGCGCTACCACTCGCTGCTGGTCGAGCGCGCGTCGTTGCCCGCCTGCCTCGAGATCACCGCCGAGACGGCCGAGGGCGAGATCATGGGGTTGCGCCACCGCGAGCTGCCGGTGTGGGGCGTGCAGTTCCACCCCGAGTCGATCGCCACCCAGGAGGGCATGACGCTCCTGAAGAATTTCCTGACGCTGAACTGAACACGCGCGCCGACGCGCTAAGGCAGAAGGAAGAATGCAGAGTGCAGAACGCTCCAACCGCCCCACGCTCCGTTTTCGCCCACTGCTTTTTCCTGCGTTCTTCATTCTGCCTTCTCCGTTCTGACTTTTCCCCATGCGCTGCCCCAAGTGCACCTCGATCGAGGACAAGGTGATCGACTCGCGGATCAGCCGCGAGGGCACCACCATCCGCCGGCGGCGCGAGTGCCTCGAGTGCGGCCACCGCTACACGACCACCGAGGTGGTCGTGCGCGAGGACCTGATCGTGATCAAACGCGACGGGCGGCGTGAACCGTTCGAGCGCGACAAGATCGTGCGCGCCATTCGCGCCGCCTGCCACAAGCGCCCGGTCGACCTCGAGCAGATCAACATGGCCGTGGAGGACATCGTCGACCAGCTCGAGGGCAAGTACGGCACCGAGATCCCGAGCAGCGCGGTGGGCGAGGCCTGCATGGAACGGTTGCACCTGATCGACAAGGTCGCCTACGTGCGCTTCGCGAGCGTGTACAAGGAGTTTCGCGACGTGGGCGAGTTCATGAACGAGCTGCGCGGGCTGGTGAAGCCCAAGCCGACCACCTGACCGTCGCCGAGCCATGAGCGTGCCCCCCGAACTTCCCGCGCTGCACCTGCTCAATTCCGTCTTCGCCGGCGTGACCGGCCAGGATCTCTATCTCGCCCAGCAGCTCAAAGCCGGCATCGAGCAGGCGCTCGCCGACGGCGGCATGGCCGCGGTGGCCGGCGCGGCGGTGGCGGGTGTGACCCCGGCGGCGTTCGCCGCGGCGGTGCAGGCGCTGCAGCGCAAGTTCACCGGCGAGGACGACCTGCGCCACGGCTTCGCCCACTGCGATGCCGCCCAGAGCCCCGCCGCGGCGGACTCGCTCTGGACCCGCCAGCAGGTACTCGACGCGCTCAAGCGCCTTGCGCCATATCCGGAGGCGACGCTGTTGATCACAAACCTCCATGCGACGTTCTGCCCGCCGGGCAGACGCTGGACGGTGCGCCGCCGCGAGGCGTACCGCGAGGTGCTCGATTTTCTCGCGGCGCTGGCGGTCGCCCGCAAACGCGAGCGGGCGAATCTCACCCTGCTGTTTTTGTAGAAGATAGCGCGGAGGAGAGGCGGCGGCCGGGTGGGTTGCACGTTGATGTTTTTGTAGCGGATCGGGCGGCGATGCGTCCTCGACTCCGGCCGGACGATCGTGTGGTGTTTGGGCCGCAAACCATGGCCACCATTTTCGAGCGCATCATCGCCCGGGAGATTCCGGCCCGCATTGTCCATGAGGACGATCTCTGTCTGGCGATCCACGACATCCAGCCGCAGGCGCCGGTGCACGTGATCTTGTTTCCGAAGAAACCGATCCCGCGCCTCGCGGAGGCGACCGCCGCGGACCAGCCGGTGCTCGGTCATCTGCTGCTCACGGCCGCCGCGGTCGCGCGCCAGCTCGGGCTCGCCCAGGGTTTCCGCATCGTGATCAACAACGGACCGCATGGCGGCGAGTCGGTGCCCCACCTCCACGTCCACCTGCTCGGGCAGCGCCAGCTCGGCTGGCCCCCGGGCTGACGTCCACTGTCGCCGAGTTCGCATCACGGCGGCCGGGGCGGGCGCGAGCCCGCTTCGCCGCACCAATTCGACGAAGCCACCGCACGATGTCCGAGGAGACGAACGCCACCGCAGGGGAGAACGCGCCCGGGGAGACCTGGGCGCCGCTGCTCGCCGCCGCCACGCCGCGGCTCTACGCGGGCAGCCCGTTTCGCCGCCTCGGCCTGCCGGCGACCGCCGGGGCCCGCGAGGTCGCCCGGCGTCTCGAGCAGCTGCGGATGTCCGTCGAGCTCGGCGCGCCGGAGTTCGGCTGGGCCTTTGCCCCGAGTCCGGTGCCGAACGGCGAGCAACTGCGCGATGCGGCCCAGCAACTCAAGGACGCGGTCGCGCGGCTCGTCCACGAGTTCTTCTGGTTCTGGTCGGCCGACTATCCCGAGGAGGGCAACGACTCGGCGATGACGGCGTTGCTGGCAGGCGATGCGGACGGGGCGTTCCTGCAATGGCAGCGCGCCGCCGAGGCCGGGCAGATCGTCGCCGTGCACAATCTTGCGGTCTTCCACCACCTCGCGGCGCTGGAGACCGAGCTGGCGGGCGGCGCGCTCGAGGAGGAAGCCACGGAGTGGTGGCGCACGGCGATCGCGCAGTGGGCGCAGGTCCGCGCGAGCGAGGAGATCTGGGAGCGGCTGCGGCGCCGCATCGAGCGCCTCGCCGACGCCCGCATCCCGACCAACCTTCCCGAGCTCGTCCGGCAGGGCCTGCCGGAGGCGCTCTGCGGCATCCACGCCACGCTGGCGATCGTCCGCGCCCAGAAGACGCACTGGCATGAGGCCGGCGCCCATGTGCGTTTCGCCCGGCAGGTCCACGACGTGCCGGCCCGGGCCGAGCGCGCGCTGGAAGGCGCGATCGGCAAGGTTGTGCAAGGTGTCGACCTGCTCCTGCGCGACACCGCCCGACGGTTGACGGGCGACGGCTCGGTGGGCCTCACGCTCACCGCCGGTTTGCTGGCCGAAGCGGCCGACGAACTCGAGGTGATCGAGACGATTTGCGGGCGCGACTCCGAGGTATACCGCGAGGTGAGCACGCGGGTGGTCGACGCGGCGTTGGAGGGCATCATCGCCTACCAGCGGCGCACGCTCGACAGCTGCGGCGTGCTGCCGTGGCTCACGCACCTCACGACCCTGGTGGCCACGCCGGAAGTGCGTCGCCGCCTGGAGGAGACGGCGGACATCCTGCACGGCAACGCGATCGTCGAGAAGCTGCCTCCGGCCGACCCGGCCGCCGACGCCGCTGCAAACGAGGCGGCCGAGTTCGAGGCCGCGTACCGGTTGTTGCAGGAGGAGTTCGTGCCGGGTGTCGACCGGCTCGATCTCGGGCCCCGGGCCCGCGCCGACTATCTGGCGAACGTTCGCCGCGCGTTGCGCGAGTTGGCCCACGCGGCGTGTTATCAGTTGGAGCATTTCGACCTCGCGGCGCGCGCGCTGGCCACCGCCGCCGAGATCTCGGACGGCGCGGAGCGCGCCGCCCTGCAACAGGAGCGCGAGCAACTGTTGTTGGAGATCGTGCGCCGCAAGGCGAGGGGACTGGCGGCGGAGCGGGCGCGGGCCGCGGAGGCGGAGAGCGTTGCCTTGGCGGAGACGCCGGCCGCGGAGCCGATCGCCGAAACCGAGGCCACCGCGAATCCGCCGGCCGAAGGCACTGTCGCGCCCGCGCCCGAGAGCCCACCGGAGACTGGCCCGGAGAAGGCGGAGGGCGCGTCGGCGGCGACGGGGAAGGGCCGGATGCTGCAGAGCGAACTGCCGCTATGGAGCGAGACCGCGGCCGAGCCCGGGGTGGCATTGGCCGGGGCCATCGTCAGCCCGGAAGCGGAGCCCGAGGCGGCCATGGCCGGCGTTCCCGCTGCCCCGGAAGCGGCGGCTGGTGCAGCCGCACCGGCGCCCGCCGGGCCGGCCGTGTTGCGGGCCTTCGGCGGCAACCAGGCGCATTTCGAGGTGGCGGGCCACCGCCTCGACCTCAACCCCGTGCGGCTCGCGTTCGACGGCGTGACACTCGCACCGGAGGAGATCACCGGGCTGCGCTACGGCGTGGCGGACATGGTGACCGAACAGGGCCTGCAGCGCTGGCACCGCATCTCCTGGTGCAGCGCGGACCGCGTCGTGTCGCTTGATGAGACCAACCTCCTCCAGCCCGCGAGCGGCCAGCCGGTGCGTCTGTATAACCTGATCCTGGAGACACTCTACGGTGTCGTGGTGCCCGGCCTGCTGGTGCGCCTGGTCGAGGCGGTCCGGCGGGGCGAGGCGGTGCCGCTCGGGCGCGCGCTGCTGCGGCGTGACGGGCTGGCGTTGCCGCCGCGGACTTTCAACTGGCCAAGGGAAAAGGTGGTGCCTTACTCCGAGATCGCGCATGCGATCGATGACGGCGATTTCGTGGTCCACCGGATCGGCGAAGAAGACGACACCGAGCGTTTCGCCTTGGCGGAGATCTGGAACGCGGCCCTCGCCGGCCACGTGATCGACGCCCTCGCCACCGACCACCCGCCCCTCGATACCCCATGAACGACCCCGGCATGCTGCAACTGCTCATGGCGCCCGAGCCGAAGCGCCTCGCCCGCCTCCCCGAGGCGCCGCTGGACCGTGCCCTCGCCGAGGCGCAGGCGCTCAAGGACGCCGCCGCCACGCCGCCCCCGCCGGCGGCTCCGGCCGAGGCCGCGCCTGCGGCCAACGCGCTCGA
>JAEXPL010000435.1 GCA_023446865.1 Verrucomicrobiota bacterium
CCAGTCGCCAGAGAAACCGCTTACCGACCCGATCCGCTGCCGCCCCTGATGTGGACCACCGAGCTTCCTTGCGCGACTGAACTTCGGCTTATTTCCCCAACCTTCCGTCCGATGGGGTGGGATCGCCTCCCACTCTTCCAGTGAATTTCACCGGGCCGGCCCCGGCTGTTCGGCGTTGCGCGCCTGCCCTCGTCGGCGATGGTGGCTTCGCATCGACATGGCATGACTCGCAAGCCCCGTCGCATTCGCCCGCTCGTGAAATCCTGGCTGATCGCCCTTCTCGTCCTCGGGATCGGGGTGAGCCCGGCAACTGCATTGGACCCCAGCCGGTCGATCTACCAGTACAACGTGCGCACGTGGCGCCGGGTTAATCTCCTGCCGGCCAACGCGGTCACCGCGATCCACCAGAACTCGGACGGCCACCTCTGGCTTGGCACACCACGGGGTCTGGTCGACTTCGACGGGGTCGAATTCAAGGCCCTCGGACTTCCCGGGCAGCATGCCTCCCTCCCCCGCATCGTCACCTGTCTGGCACCGCGGCGGGCCGGCGGTTTTTGGGTCGGCACCGACCGAGGCGGCTACGGAGTCTTCGATGGCATCCTCTTTACCCCGAAGACTACATCCGGTTCGGACACGGAGTCGCCAACCGTGCGCTGCCTCCTCGAAACCGCCGACGGTACGCTCTTTGTCGGTTTGCAGGGCAGCGTGGGCAAGCGACTACCCTCCGGAGAGTTCCAGCTCATCTCGGCCTCGCTTGATGTCCTGAGCCTCCATCAAGACGCCCACGGCCGGGTGTGGATGGGGACCGCGGGCGGTGGTCTCCATTACTGGCAGGACGGACAACTGACGAAGATCGACGGGCCCGCCGCGGCGCTCTGGGGCAATAGCGTCATTTCCGCCATCACCTCCGACCGCGCCGGCGTCATCTGGGTCGGCGCCGCCAACGGACTGCACAGTCTCGCTCCCGACCTTGCCCCGCGCCCTTCGATCGGTTTCGCCGGACAAGCCCGCGCATTGATGGTCGACAGCCATGGCGTCCTTTGGATCGGCGGGATGTTCGACGGGATCGTGCGGCTGAAGGACGGCCAGCTCTCCGCCCTCGGTCGCCGCGACGGCCTCGCCAGCGACCATGCGCTCACCCTCGCGGAGTCCTCCGACGGCAGCGTGTGGGTGGGAACCCAGGACGGGTTGTCCCAACTCTCCGAGGTGAAGTTCCCCATCCTCTCCACCACCGAGGGCTTGCCGGCCGAGGCCTGCCTGAGTGTGGCGGCGGCGCCCGACGGCGGGATCTGGGCGGGCACCTCCAACGGTCTCGCGCACATCGTCAACGGCCGCTGCGTCGCGTTCGGCATCGATCGCACCAACGGGTTCCCCTCCGAATGGATTCGGCGTGTGTTCGTCGCCCGCGACGGCTCGGTCTACCTCCTGGGCGGGCGCCAGGACTTCAACCGTTTCCGCGACGGCCGAGTCGTCAAGACTTGGTATCCCGGCACTTGGTCGCAGGCGATCGAGGAGGACGCCGAGGGGATCCTGATCACCGTCAACAACAAGCTGGCGCGCCTCGTGAACGACGAGCTCGTGCCCTACCGCCTGCCCGATGGGCGCGAGCCCGAGTTCGGCTGGATCACGGATCTGCTCGTCGCCCGCGACGGCTCCTTGTGGATCGCCGCCCGCCCCGGGCTCGTGCAGATCCGGGACGGCGCGCTGCGCGACTGGATGAGCGACCGCACCGACGGGGACAAGGGCTTCACCAGTCTTTGCGAGGATGACGAGGGCGCCGTGTGGGCCACGCGCAACACCGGCCTCGTGCGGATCCGCGACGGCCGAGCCGCCACGGTCGACCACCGGCAAGGCCTCCACTCGGATCTCGTCTACACGATGGTGCCCGATCGCCTGGGCAACTTCTGGATGGATTCGCCGGAAGGCTTCTTCCGCGTGAGCCAGCGCGAGCTCAACGCCGCGGCGGACGGCACTCTCGCGCGCGTCACCTGCACCGTGTTCGACGGCCCGCAGGTGATCAAGACCTCGGAGAAGTTGAACAGCGAGTACTCCGGCTGCCGCTCGACCGACGGCCGCATCTGGCTGCCCAGCGCGAAGGGCGTGATCGTGATCGATCCGGCGCACCTGCCGCTCAACTCGCAGCCGCCGCCGCTCCGCGTCGTGCGTGTCCGCGTGAACGGCCGCGATCAACCGGTCGACCGCGAACCTCGTCTCGCCGCGGGCGAACGCAACCTCGAGTTCGACTACGTCGCCATCGACTACCAGGCGCCCGAACACATCCGTTATCGGTACCGGCTGGAAGGCTTCGAGCAGGACTGGGTCGAGGCCGGCGCCCGGCGCTCGGCGTTTTACACCAACCTGCCACCGGGCCGGTACACCTTCCATGTCCAGGCCAGCAACGCCGACGGCGTGTGGAACCTCGAGGGCGCGCGCTTCGCGTTCACCCTGCCCCGTCGCCTCACGGAATACACGTCGTTCCGGATCGGGGCTGCCGCGGTGTTGCTCGGCCTGGTCGTGCTCGCGTGGGTGGCACGCGATCGCCGGCGCCGGCGCGAGATCGCGGAGGTCCGTCATCGCGAACTGCTGCAGATGCAGATGATCGAGAGCTCGCCCGTGCCGATGGTAATGCTCAACCGCGACCACCGGGTCCTCTACGTCAACGCCACCTTCACTCGCGTGCTGGGCTTCACCGCCGCCGAAATTCCCGACCTCGAAACGTGGTGGCGTCTCGCCGCCACGGACCCCGCAACCCGCGACGAGTGGGCCACCAACTGGAGCCGCCGCATCGCCGAGGCGGGCGAGGAGCGCCGTCCCATCGAACCGGTGGAGACGACCGTGGTCCACCGCGACGGCAGCCGGCGGCACCTCGTCATCACCACCTCGGCCGTCGGCGAGCGCACGCTGGTGATCTGCTCCGACCTGACCGACCGCAAGCAGGCCGAGGACGCGCGGCGCCAGCTTGAGGAGCAGCTGCGCCAGAGCCAGAAGATGGAGGCCATTGGCCGCCTCTCCGGCGGCGTCGCCCACGACTTCAACAACATGCTCACAGTCATCCTCGGCAATGTGATGCTGATGGAACTGGCCCCCACGGTGCCGCCCGACTTCGAGGAGTCGATACGCGCGATCAAGGACGCGGCGAAACGTGCGGCGAACTTCACCCGGCAGCTCCTGGCGTTCAGTCGCAAGCAGCCGATGCAACCCTCCGCCATCGACCTCAACCAGGTCGTGCGGGAGATGACCGACGTGCTCCAACGCCTCGTGGGCGAGCCGGTCCGTATCGCGATCGAGCTCGCGCCCGCCCCCGTGCCCATCCGTGCCGACGCCACGATGATCGAGCAGGTGCTGCTCAACCTCGTGGTCAACGCCCGCGATGCGATGCCCAGCGGTGGCCGGCTCGACCTCGCCACCGACGTGGTCGACATCGCGCCCGATGCCGTGCCGAAGACCCTCAACGCCCGCGCCGGTCGGTTCGCCCGTCTCACTGTCGGCGATACCGGCATGGGCATCCGGCCGGAGATTCTGCCCCGCATCTTCGAGCCTTTCTTCACCACCAAGGAGGTCGGCAAGGGCACCGGTCTCGGGCTTGCCACCGTGTTCGGCATCGTCGATCAGCACCAAGGGTGGATCGACGTCACGAGCAAGGTTCTTCGCGGCACCGTCTTTCATGTCCATCTGCCCGTCGACGCCGAGGTGGCGCCGACCCGGATCGTCGCCGTCGCACCAGCAACCCGCCCCGCCGCCGGTGCCGGCCGGGTCGTTCTCCTCGTCGAGGACGAGCCCAGCGTGCGCGCCCTCGCACGCAGGACCCTGTCCGGCGACGGACACAAGGTCCTCGAAGCCGTCTCGGGCCCGGACGCGGTGCGGGTGTGGAACGAACACCGCGACCAGATCGAGATCCTGTTCACTGACATCGTCATGCCCGACGGGATGAACGGCGTGGAGCTGGCCCGGCGGCTGCAGGGCGAGAAACCGGGCCTAAAGGTCGTCTACGCGAGCGGCTACAGCGCCGAGGTCGCCGGCGCCGATTTCTCTGGCCGCGAAGGCAACGATTTCCTCGGTAAGCCCTACACGCCCACGGGATTGTTGCGCATCATTGCCCGCGCCGCCACCGATCTGCCGGCGAAAGAATCGCGGCCCGAGTCTTGAGCGTGAAACGTTCGCGTGCGCGAGATGCTCAATTCGAAGGATCGCGGCACGATAGTTCAATGATCCCCGCCGCCAAAGGGGGGCCGGCGGAGAAGCCACCCAGCACATGCGGCCCGAGATACGGCCCGATCGTAACGGTTAGCACCTGAAGGTGCGACCGGCCGGCGAACCGGACGAGGCACCAAGAAAAATGCCTCGCCGCCGGCCACCCTTCCGGCCTGATTCCTGCACCCGGCGGAGTCCACCGCCCACTCCTCAACTGCACGGCCCACTGTCCACGGTCGACTGTCCACCATCCCGCCCATGTCGATTCCCCACCTCACCGACGAACAGATCCGCAATTGGTCTCGCGAACAGAAGGACCACTGGTGGTTCACCAACGTCTTCCGCGGCGACATGGCGCAACTCACCCTGCGCTCCGCGGCGACCGGCTTCCTCCTCGGCGGCATCCTCGCGGCGACCAACCTCTACATCGGCGCGAAGACCGGCATCTCCGTGGGCGTCGGGCTCACCTCGGTGATTCTGGCCTTCGCCCTTTACCGCGGCCTCGCCCGCGCCGGCCTCGCCGCCGACTTCACGATCCTCGAGAACAACTGCACCCAGTCCATCGCGACCGCCGCCGGCTACATGACCAGCCCGCTCATCTCCGCGCTCGCCGCGTACATGCTCGTCACCGGCACGATCGTCCCGGCGTGGCACATCGTGCTCTGGCTGGTGGTGGTCTCGATCCTCGGTGTGCTGCTGGCGTTCCCGATGAAGCGCCGCTTCATCAACGACGAACAGCTCCCCTTCCCCGAGGGCCGCGCCTGCGGTGTCGTGCTCGATGCGCTCTACCACGGCAAAGGCGACGAGGGCGTGCTCAAGGCCCGCCTGCTGGGCGTCACCGCCGGGCTCACCGGCCTCTACCAGGCGCTCGTCAGCGACGGCTGGATGCGCCTGCTCCAGTTCAAGGTCCTCCGCCTCGACCGCTGGGCCGGCATGAAGGAGCCGTGGAACCTGCACGAACGCCTCGACACCTACTATTACGACCTCGCCGCCCGGCTGCACTGGGCGACCCCGCGCATCCTCGGCACGGATATCCGCCAGCTCGGTCTGCGCCTCACCCTCGACGCCGCCATGCTCGGCGTGGGCGGACTCATGGGCATTCGTGTCGCCTCCAGTGTGATGCTCGGCGCGTTCATCAACTTCTTCGTCCTTGCCCCGCTCATGATCCAGCGCGGCGACATCGTGGCCCGCGTCGCCGCCAACGGCGCCGCCATCCCGATCTCGCGCGCCGAGATCGTCAACCAATGGTCCCTGTGGTGGGGCGTGGCGATGATGGTCGTCGGCTCCCTCGTCGGCCTCGTCGGCAAACCCGACCTCATCCGTGGCCTGTTCAAGCGTAACCCCGCCCAGAAGACCGCGCGCACGGCCTCCGGCCCCGATGTGCTCGCCGCCATCGAGCTGCCGCTCTGGGTCTCGTACGTCGGCGTGCCGATCCTCGTCGTGGCCGGCGCCGCGGTCTCGCACCAGTTCTTCGGCGTGCCGTGGTTGTTGGCCTTCGCGTCTTTCCCGCTGATCGCGGTGCTCACCGTCATCTGCACCAACGCCATGGCGCTCACCTCCTGGACGCCCACCGGCGCCCTTTCGAAGATCACGCAGTTCACGATGGGCGCGATCGACCGCGCCAACCCGGCGAGCAACCTGATCCCGGCCGGCATGACGTCCGAGATCGCCTCCAATGCCGCCAACCTCCTCTCCGACATCAAGCCCGGCTACATGCTCGGGGCCAAGCCCCGCCAGCAGGCGATCGGCCACGTGATCGGCATCATCGCCGGTTCGCTCGCCGCCGTACCGTTGTTCTACCTACTCTTCCTGCCGCCGCAGGCCGACGGGGCCCGTTCGGTCAGCACGATGATCTCCGACCAGTTTGCGTTTCCCGCTGCCGTACAGTGGAAGGGCGTGGCCGACATCATCGCCCACGGCCTGAAGAGCCTGCCGTCCTCCGCGTTGCTCTCGATGGCCTTCGCTGCCGTCGCGGCCGCGGTATTCGAGATCGCGCGCATCGCGACCAAGGGTCGCTTCCCGTTGTCGGCCGTCTCGATCGGTCTCGGCGTGGTGCTGCCGCCGGAGTCGAGTTTCGCGATGTGGATCGGCGCTCTGCTCTTCTGGTGGTTCGGCCGCCGCGAAAAGGTCGCCGGCACCCGCGGCCACGCGTTCTGGGTCGAGGGCTGCGAGCCGGTCTGCGCCGGCCTGATCTCCGGCGCAGCCCTCGTCGGCATCGGCAACGCGATCCTCAACGTCCTGCTCTAGTAGTCGCAGGACCCCGCGCGAACGAATCGCGCCCGCGCGGTAGGTGGCAGCGTGCACCTCACCGCCACGCCGCCCCGGCCCGTGCAGCCGGGGACTCCTCGCCAACCGGCCGGCCCGATTTCGAAATTCGCAGGAGGGCTCCCAAATTCCCTCTTGCCCGTGCCCGCCAAACCCGAAACAACTTCGGTCCCACTTTTCGCGTTGCTTCCCCCAGGAAGCGCGCGGCGTTCCTCGTCACACCTCCGTTTCATGCAAAGTTTCTCGGCGCAATGCCGCGACCTGGCCCGCTCCATGTTGAGCCACAACCTCGACGCGATTAATCCCGACGGCACCGTCACCCCCGTCCCCGGCGAAATTCAGCGTCCCGACGATCCCGGCCACGCCGCCATGGCCATCGGCGAATTCTATCGCGCCACGGGCGAAGCCACCCTCGGCGGCAAGGATCTCATCGATCTCGCGGCCCGCTGCATCACCGCCCAGGCCTTCACCGAGCCGATCGCCGAAAACGGCCTCGCCTACGCCGCCCTCGGCCTCCTGTCGTTCGGTCCGTCCAAGGAGCGCAACCCCGTGTGGGAGCGTCTCGTCGAGGAAACCCGGCAGCGCCTCGACAAGCAGCTGCTCACCCGTAGCGACTACGACAACCACTGGCAGTCCTTCAACGTCGCCAAGGCCGTCGCCCGCTACTCGCTCGGTCTCTCCAAGAAGGACGAGACTTCCCGCCTGATCGAGCGCATGGTCGAGCGCATCGACGCCACCAGTTCCAGCGGTTTCTTCGACGACGCCTCCGAGGGCATCGGCGGCAATTTCAGCCTCTATGGCGTGATGAACTTCGTCTTCATCCGCCAGGCCCTCCAGCTCCACGCCAACTCCGGCGTCCGCGAGCGCAAACTTCCGACCCTCCGCACCTACGCCGAGAAGTACGTGAAGCTCATGCCCGATCTCGTCCGCGCCGACGGCCTCGGCTGGGCCTTCGGCCGCAGCTCGGGCGCCTACGGCCAGATGCACTGCATCAGCCTCATCCTGCAGGCGTTCCGCGACGGCTGGATCGCCGACGACCAGAAGGCGAAGTACCACGACATCCTCCGCCGCCTGTTCTTCTTCTTCTACGCGACCTACCTCGACCAGGAGCACGGCTTCATGGTCGTGCGCGACGGCGAGCGCACCTCGATGGAGGGCCACACCACCCGTTTGGCCAACTTCGACGGCGCCCGCTACCTCTGCCAGTGGTCGCGCCTCGCCAAGACCGTCAGCGCGCCCGAAGTTACGAAGGCCGAGCCCGCCCGCACCTCCGGCCGCTTCGTCATCTTCGATAAGGCCAACCGCAAGGAGCAGGGCCTCTTCCTCTACCGCGACGCCGAGAGCGGTCTGCATATCCAGCTGCCGCTCATCAGCGCCGGTGCCAGCGCCACCGCCGACAATCTGCCCTTCCCGCACGCCCCCGGCCTCTTCGACTGGCCGACGGACGTCTATGCCCCGGTCATGATTCCGGAGCTCACGTTCGGCGAGAACGTCACCATCCCCGGCTTCTACGGCAAGCAGTGCGTCACCGGGCTTGGCCTGCGCAATTCGTTCTTCTTCCGGTACGAGCAGCCCGAACTGATCAATCTCCAGGAGAAGACGGTTCAGGGCATCGGTTCCGTGAAGGTCAACTGGACCTTTGCCGGCAACAAGGTCACCGCCGAGTGGATCTACACGGTCAAGAACCAGGTCACGCTCGACAAGTTCCGCTTCGCCCTCTGCATCGCGGCCCCCCACTCCCACCAGCGCCTCGGCATCTCCCCGATGCTCGGCCAGCAGGGTGTGCGCTGCAGCGTGGTCAAGGACGACTTCCAGGGTGTTTGGCAGGAGACCGAGGTCGTCAGCCACGACCCGAACTACCGGACTAACTACGGCAAGGTGCACTACATGCAGTACCTCGTGCGCGACCATGCCTTGGTCATGCGCCCGGGCCAGCAGTACCGTTTCTCGGTCAGCTTCGAACCCGACATCACCCTCATCGAGGCCTGAGCGG
>JAEXPL010000444.1 GCA_023446865.1 Verrucomicrobiota bacterium
GATCGTAGCCTGCCGCTGGCTCGGCGGTGGGGGTGTTTTTTGTTTCACACCCTGCCTACTGGCAGCAAATCACCGCTCCGCCGAGCCGCCTCACTCCTGCCCCTATGGGACGACTGTGGTCTCCGACTGGACCCGCTGGCTTCCGCTTCGGCGCCCCGCTGTCGCCCCGTGTCTTCCGCTCTACGGCTGTGCCGGCGGCGGCTGCACGGCAGGCACAGGCGGCGGCGTTTCGGCCGGGGCCGCCCCACCTTCCTTGGGCGGAGGCGAACCGGCCTTCGCGGCCACCTCGCTCGCCGCCTTCTCCAAGGCGCCCAGCCAGGCGCCGCCCGAAGTCATTCGATAGAGTTCGACGCCCTCGGCACCGAGAAGCGCGGTGAGGCGTTCGCTCGCCTCCCTGCCGATGGCGGCGAGCGCCTGCCGCACCGCCTCGGGCGTCGCGGCCTTGTCGTCGCGCAGAGTTTGGAGCCGCGCCTGGGCCGACCGCGCAAACGCCATCACCTCGTCGGCCCGCTTCGGCGGCAGGCCAAAGCGCTCGGCAATGCGCGCCACAGTCCGGTATCCGGGGTCCTGTTGCCGCCGGTACTCCTCGTAGCGGGCCTCGCCGAGGGCGGTGCGGATCTTCCCCTCCAACTCGGTCTCGGCGGCGGCCCGCTCGCCCCGGCGGCTCTCGTCGACCCCGCCGGTCGCGGCGCCGAAGCGTTCGTCAAATTCGCGCTGCAGCCGGAAGAGCGCCCGGAACTCCTGCTCCGTCGGACCAAACGTCGCCAGCCGGGCCCGCAGCGTGCGCGCCGTCGGCGACACCTGCAGGTCGTAGAACTCCAGCTCCTCCGGTGTCAGGATCTCGGCGACATCCTTGCGCCGCTCCCGTTCGATCCATTCGAGCGCCTCCCGGTCGGCCGGCAGCAGCAGGCCGCCCGAGCGGGAGCGCACATCCTCCGCCATCCCGCCGTAGTCGCTGTGGATGCGGTCGATCTTCGCCAGCTTCTCCTCCGGCAACGGGCCGTAGATGCGCGCCAGTCGCTCGTTCTCCGCCGCCGCCTCGGCGTCCGGTCCAAAGATTTCTCGCAGGAGGTCCTCCTGTTCGCGGGCCAGTTTCCGCAAGGCCGCCTGCTTCTCACGATCGGTCGCGGAGGCGGCGGTCTTCCAGAATTCCTGCGGATCGCCGGAACCGATGAGCTCGCGCTGCTTCTCGAGGTATTTCTCCCGGAGCGCGTCGGCGACGAGGAGCCGCGCCGCCCGGGGCGCCACGCCCGCCTCGCGCAAAGCGCCGGCATAAGCGTGGGCGTTCTCGCTCCGCAGCCGGTCGAGCGTCTTGCCGGGCGGCTCGTCCGTTCTCGCCGCGGGAGTCGACGCCGGCGCGGGAGGAGCCGCCACCTCCACAGTGCTCTCACCGCGCCGGATGAAGACCGCCACGAGGGCCAGGTTGGCCACCAACGAGATTCCGAGCAGGACCGCAAAAAGGCGTTTCATCTTCGGGAAGTAGGTGTGGTGATTGGCGCCCGGACTCGGGCCCGCGGCGATGATGCGGCCACGCCGCCTGCTGACAAGCCCCGCACAATCCCTGTGCCCGCTCCCGGCTGCGGAGGCGGTGGACCTCCGCAGCGACTTCGGAGATGTCTATTGCAGCGCCTTCGGCGCGCCGAGGATCTCGCGCAACACGATCGCCCGGCGCAGGGCATCGCGATCACGGAGCCCGGCCAACACCGACTCGCCTCGAATGATCGTCGGAACCGCGGCGCGCGCCTGCGCCGACGCCTCGTACGCCGCCATCGTGAGCGGAACCGCCCCGGGCGTGGCCGCCTGCGAAGCCCGCTCGGCGGCCGCGAGACGATCGAGCTGCTCGGCGTAGCGACGTTGCTGTTCCAGCACACTTTCGATCTCGTCGGCACCGGGTGCGGTCTCCGCGGCGATCACCACCGGCCGCGGCGCGGGCGCCAACGGCGGCGGCACGGCCGTCTCGCGCACCGTCTCGACCCGCACCAGCGGCGGCGGCGTCGCCAGACGCCCCTGACGCTCCTCGATCTTGCGCCGGATCTCCTCCTGGATGCGGCGCGTGCGCTCCGCCATCTCGTCGGCGTCGGGCTCGCGCTCGGCCTCCTCGGCCATCTCGCGCCCCTCCTTCGCCTTCCGGCGCTCGTTGAGCCAGTAGGCGATCGCACCGCCGATGATGAAGAGGATCTGCGGATTTTCGATTAACCAACGCATGGTGCGTGGTGGTGCAGCCGGTTATTTCTTGAGCACATCCGGGCCGGCGATGGAGCCGCGCATGGCGGTGTCGGACTGGATGTTCTCCATGCGGTAATAGTCCATCACGCCGAGCCGGCCGCTGCGGAAGGCCTCGGCCATGGCGAGCGGCACCTGCGCCTGCGCCTCGACGACCTTCGCCTGCGATTCCTGCGTGCGCGCCTTCATCTCCTGCTCGAGCGCCACGGCGGCGGCGCGGCGGATTTCGGCCTGCGCCTGCGCCATGTTCTTGTTGGCGTCGGCCTGCGCAACCTGGAGCTTGGCGCCCACGTTCTCACCCACGTCGACGTCGGCGATGTCGATCGAAAGGATCTCGAACGCCGTGCCGGCGTCGAGACCGCGGGCGAGCACCGTCTTGGAGATGCTGTCCGGATTCTCCAGCACGACCTTGTAGCTCTCGGCCGCGCCGATGGTGGTGACGATGCCTTCGCCCACACGGGCGATGATGGTGTTCTCCTTCGCGCCGCCGACGAAGCGGTCGAGGTTGGTGCGGACCGTCACGCGGGCCTTCACCTTCACCTGGATGCCGTCCTTGGCCACGCCGTCGATGGT
>JAEXPL010000479.1 GCA_023446865.1 Verrucomicrobiota bacterium
CGCCGGCGGGGGCGGGCGCGGTGTCCCGCGAAACCGGCATTGCCGGCCGCCGCTGGGCTTCCACACTCGCCCGAACCTCAACCGCCTCCCGCCCGTGATCCTCCGCATCAAGCGCCTCACCCTCACCGCCAAGCTGCCCGTGCGCACCACCGAGCACGCGAGCTGTTTCGACGTCTATGCCGACATGGACGGCACCATCGCCCCGGGCGAACGCCTGCTGGTGAAGACCGGGCTTTCCGTGGCGGTGCCACCCGGATACGAAGTGCAGGTCCGCAGCCGCAGCGGGTTGGCGCTCAAACACGGGGTGATGGTCCTCAACTCGCCCGGCACGGTCGACGCCGACTACCGCGGCGAGGTGGGGGTGATCCTGATGAATTTCGGCAAGGAGCCCTTCGTCTTCACACGCGGCGAACGCATCGCGCAGATGGGCGTCTATCCGGTGGTGATGTGCGCGGCCGAGGAGGTCGAGACGCTCGACGAGACGGCGCGCGGCGCCGGCGGCTTCGGCCACACCGGACGCTAAGTCGAGAGCCCGCTCGCCGGCCGGTGGCGTCGCGTAGCGCCACCGAGTCGCGGGGACTCTTTCCGGGCGCGCTGGCGGAGAACGGCGCTTCCGCCTCCCGTGTCGTCGCCCGCCGGTCCCGAACGAGAATGCGCTTCGCGCCCTCCGATGCCCCATTCGCCCAACAAGCCTTTGCCGCAGGACCGCTGTGGTGCCACGCTTCGAGCGACCGATGCGCGCGCCCCTCGGCGGCGCGCACCGGATCTGCTGGACCCGGTCGTCGCGTACGACCGGCTCGCGCCGACCTACGACGAGATCGCGCGCCGGCGGGCCGCCTACCTCGAGGGCGTCGACCGTCTCATCGCGGCGGAGGTCGCGCCGGGCAGCCGGTCATTGCTCGACGTGGGCGCCGGCACCGGCGAGCGCTCGCGGCGGCTCGCCGCCGCGGCGGGGCTGGCCGAGGTGACGCTTCTTGAGCCGAGCTCCGCGATGCGCCGGGGCTATCCGCCCACGGTGGCCGTATGGCCGATACGCGCCGAGGAGCTTCGGAAACGGGAGGGCGGTTTCGACGTTGTCACCTGCCTGTGGAACGTGCTCGGGCATGTTTTCCCGGAGGCGGCGCGGGTCGAGGTGCTGCGCGACTTCGCCCGCCTGCGCGCGCCGGGCGGCCGCATCTTCGTCGATGTGAACCATCGCTACAACGCGCGCCACTACGGGGCGCTGAGGACGGCGCTCCGCTGGTTTCGCGATCGGGTCGCGCCCGGGGTGGCGAACGGCGACGTGCGCGTTTGCTGGAAACTTGGAGATGGGTCCTGCGTGACCAGCGGTCATGTCTTCACGCACCGCGAGTTCGTGCGGCTCGCCGCGGGGGCGGGGTTGCGCATCGAACGACGCTGGGTGGTCGACTATGCCACGGGGCGCGTGTGCCGTCGCGCGTGGCAGGGCAATCTGCTGTACCGCCTGGGTTAAGCGGTCTCGTTCCGCTCCCAGGGACGGCGCCGAGCGTGCTCGGTGGCACCCACAAGGCGTTCGCGGCCGCACGGGCGCGCCGCCTCAACGGGAGCCGAGGGGCGGGGCGCGTTTGATCAGGAGTTCTTCGCCGAGCGGCACCGTGGCGAGCACCTCGGCAATCCGCTCGGCGGCGTGCCCGTCGCCGTAGGGATTCTGCATCCCGGCGAGCGAGCGGCGGAAGTCGGGCGAAAGAGCCGTGGCGATCTGCGCCCCGATCGCCGCGACACTCGCCTCGGCATTGAGCACGTTGGCTCCGTGTTCGCGGCCGCGCTGCCGGATGCCGACGTTGACCGCCGGGATCGCGAACGACGCCGCCTCCATGATTCCGCTACTCGAGTTCCCGACGACCAGATCGACCTGGCCGAGGAGGCTCCAGTAGAGCGCCGGGGCGAGGTTGACGAAGACATGGCCCCGACCGGTGCGGGCGATGAACTCGCGGGTTCGCTCGATCAGATCGCGGCCGCCGGCATCGGCGTTGGGGTAGCAGAAGAGCAGCTGCGCGGGCACGGTCTCCAGCGCGCCGAACAGCGCGTCGGCTTCCCGGTTCGAGTCGCGGGCGATCGTCGTCGGGTGGAAGGTGACCAGCGCGGTGGGCGAGGCGAACTGGACTCCGAGGCGGCTCTCGACCTCGCCGCGGGCAAGCAGGGCGCTGCGCCGCAGGTGGTCGAGCGACGGTGCGCCGGCGTGGTGCACGCGCCACTCCTCCTCGCCCATGGCGATCACGCGCGCCCGCGCCGTCGCGGTGGAGGTGAAGTGCACATGGCTGAGCTTGGTGAGCGCGTTGCGGATGGCGTCGTCGATCGCGCCCTCGCTGATCTCGCCGCCCTCGATGTGGGCGATCGGGATGCGCAGCGCGGTGGCCACCGCGGCGGGCGCGAGCATCTCGAAGCGATCGGCGATAAGGAGCAGCAGGTCGGGGCGCATGGCGCCGAGGCAGTCGGCCAGCCCGAGGGTGGCCACGCCGATCGTCTTCGCCATGCCGATGTCGGTGTCGGAGCTCAGCAGGCACTCGATGCGGGCGGCGATTCCCAGCCCGTCGCGCTCGATCTCGGCGGCGGTGTGGCCGAATTCCGGCGACAGATGCGGTCCGAGCGCGATCAGCCGGAGGTCGACCTCCGGGCGCGCGGCCAGTTCGCGGAGCGGCCAGTAGAGGTGGTTGTAGTCGGCGCGCGACGAGGTGACGGCGGCGATCGTCCGCTTCATGGTTCGTGACGGGAGTCGGGCGGCGTCGGTGGGGCGTTCAATCGAACGCGCGACCGAACTGTTGCTGAAAGGCGGCGTTGAGCCGGGCCATGTCCGCGGCGGCGACGCGCGGCTGGTTCTTCACGCGCTGGAGCCACTGGCGGGCGGCGAGTTCGTTGCCGGAGACGATGGCGTCGAAGGCGCGGATGCCCAGTGCGCCGGGATGCTCGGGCTCGGCGACGAGCGCCTGGTCCACGGCGGCGATGCCCTCCGCGTTGCGGCCGAGTCCGATGAGCGCGGTGGCGAGACCGAGATAGGCGTCGGCCTCGTTGGGACGGAGGCGGATCGACTCGCGGAATTCGGGGAGTGCCTCCTCGGCGCGTTTGTCCCGCACCAGCCAGCGCGCCTTTTGCAGGTGCAGACCGGGGGAGTTGGGGCAGTTGCGCAGGCCCTCGGCGAGCGCGCGTTCGGCGGCGGGCCGGTCGCCGACCAGCTCGCACACATAGGCGAGGCGGGCCCAGCCGTCGGCGAAATCTGGTTTCAGCACCGTGCATTTCTCGTAGCCTTGGCGGGCCTTGCCGTAGGCCTTGGTGTCGAGATGGAGGTTGGCGCGCTGGAAGTGGACGGTGGCCTGGTCGGGCGCGAGCGCGAGGGCCTGCTCGATGCGGCGCATGGCGAGGGGGATGTCGTTGTTGCGCTGCGCCGCGCCGGAGGCGAGCGAGAGGCGGTAGACGTCGTAGCAGTTGTCGGCGAGGTCGTCGACCCACGGGTCGACCGGGTCGCGGTAGGCGCCGGATTCGCGCATGCGGCCGCGGATGGCGCGGGCGGGGCCCTCCATGCCGAGGCGCTCGTAGACCGTCACGATGAGGTCGTAGCCGAGCTGGTAATTGGTTCTTGCGACCAGGGGCTCGAGGAGGACGCGGGCCTGTTCCCAGCGGCCGGCCTCGAACTCGCAGCGGGCGACGCCGAGGGTGGCGTAGGGTTCGTCGGGTTTGTCGGCGAGGATGGTGCGGTACTCCTTGGCGGCGGCGGCGAAGTCGTTGCGTTTCAGGTACACGTCGGCCAGGCGCAGGCGCACGGGGATGTAGTCGGGGGCGAGGGCGACGGCGCGTTCCCAGCGCGGGAGCGCCGGGGCGGTGTCGCCGTAGCCGGCGAGGATCGTGGCGTGGAGGTGGAACCAGCGTGGCTGCGCGGGCTCGAGCTGCTCGAGGCCGGTGTAGCACTGGGCCGCCTCGGCGAAGAAGCCGTTGGCGTGGTAGAGACGGGCGAGTTCGGCCAGACCTTCCAACGGGCGGGCGGCGAGCTGGCGCTCGGCGGCGTCGACGCGCTGGCGCATCGCGGCCGGCCAGTTCGACAGATCAGGCACCACGGGAATCGCCGCGGCGAAGATCTCGGCCTGCTGTTGTGCACGGTACCAGAAATAGCCGGTGGCTCCGCCACCGCCGAGGAGGGCGACGACCAACCCGAGCACGAGAGGTGTCTTCTTCATGGGGTTTTCCGCCAGAGGGTGATGCGGGCGATGTTCTCGTAGGGAGGATAGACCGGGAAACCGCCGGTCACGAGGACCGGCTCGCCGGTGCCGTCGAAGTCGCCCACGCTGAGGGTGAGCAGATCCTTCGGCGTGCTGGCGAGCACGCGTTTGGTGAAGCGCTCCTGCCCCTCGTTGCGGAACCAGACGAGCGAGGCGACGAGCGGGTTCATCTTGTCCCAGTCGGCGTAGGCGGCGACGGCGACGATGTCCATCTTGCCGTCGCGGTCCAGGTCGACGCCGAGCGGGCTGTACGCACCGGGCAGGTCGGCGATGCGGTGGAACTTGAAGGTGCCGCCGCCGGTGTTCTCCAGCCATTGCACGCCGTGCCAGGGGCGGGGCCCGGGAGTGGCGGCGGGGCCGAAGCCGTCGCCGTTGGTGTAGAGGATGTCGACGCGGCCGTCGCCGTTGACGTCGCAGAGACTGATGCCGCTGCTGCCGTAGTCCTCGTTGGTGGAGCCCCAGATCAGCTGGCGGGTGAAGCGGCCTTTGCCGTCGCCCTGGAAGTAGTAGATCTCCTCCCACTGCTGGGAGATGAGGGCGACGATGTCCTGGTGGCCGTCGCCATTGAAGTCGGCGACGCACACGTTGATGTCGCCGGAGAGGTCGGTGAGGATCTCGGCCGTGTCCCAGGTCCAGGGGCCGGTGCGGCGCATCCAGCGCACCTCGCCCTGGTCGTAGCCGAATTGGCCGACGGCGAGGTCGAGCTGGCCGTCCTCGTCGAAGTCGGCGGCGCGCACGTCGGTGACGCGGGAGGTGTTGGCGATGACGACGTGGCGGGTGAAGTTCTGGCGGCCGTCGTTCTCGAGGATGGTGACGTCGCCGATCTTGTCGTTGTTGGGGAAGACGAACCCCATGTTGGAGACGATCACGTCGAGGTCGCCGTCCTTGTCGTTGTCGGCGGTCTCGACGTGCACGGGGGCGATGCTCTTGTCGTCGATGACGATCTCCTCGAACTTCCCGCGGCTGGCCTGCCGGAGCCAGAGGATCTTGTTCTCCTTGGCCTCGCAGGCGAGCACGTCGACCAGACCGTCCCGGTCGAGGTCGACGGTGTTGACGTGGGCGATCCACGGACCGGTGCCGGGGACGAGTGGCGCGCCGATATGGGTCGGGCGCATGTAGTTGAGGTAAGCCCGCGGGTCGCTGGCCGGCTGGCGGGCCTTGCGCGCGGCGGCGCTGGGGGCGTCGAGCTTGCGGCAGCCGGTGGCGGTCAGGCCGACCCCGGCGGCGAGGGCGAGCAAGGTGGCGAGGAGGAGGCCCGAGGGGTGCACTCTGGCGATCATGAGGAAAGTGGAACTATGGTGACGGAGCGACCGGGGCGCCCGCCGCGACCGGGGCGGTCGTCTGCGGGATGGGGCGTCGAGTGCAAGGCGGGCGCGGGATGCAGGTCAATTGAAGTTGCGTCCGAACTGTTGACGGTACGCCTGCAGGAATTGTTCACGGTCCCTCGCCTCGGAACGCGGCTGGCGCAGGAGCCGGCGCAGCCAGCGTTCGGCCTCCGGCTGGCTGCCATTGGAGAGGGCGTGGAACGTGCGGAGGCTGAGTGCGGCCGGATGTTCGGGCTCGGCCACGAGCGCCCGGTCGACCTCGGCCAGTCCCTCCTCCTGGCGGCCGAGCTGGAAAAGTGTCGTGGCCAGGCCGAGGTAGCCCTCGGCTTCGGTGGGGCGCAGGCGGATGGTGGTGCGGAACTCGGCGATGGCCTGCTCGGGGTTGCGGTCGCGCACGAGGTTGCGCGCATGGATGAGATGCAGCCCCGGCGAGTCCGGGCAGGCGCGCAGGCCGTCGGCGAGCACACGGGCGGCGCCGGCGCGGTCGCCCAACGTCTCGAGCAGGGTGCTGAGATAGGCCCACCCGTCGCTGAACCCCGGGGTGACGCGGGTGGCCTGCTCGAACTGGGAGCGGGCGGCGGAGTAGCGCTTCTGTCGCAGGAGGAGCCGGCCGTATTGGAAGTTCAGTGAACCCTCGGCGGGGGCGAGGGCGATCGCGCGCTCGATCCGCCGGGTGGCGAGGGCGTAGTCCTGCTCGAGCTCGGCGGCGCCGGAGGCCAGGGCGAGGGTGTAGGCGCTGTAGCAGTCGTCGTTGAGCTCGAGCATCCACGGATCGGTGTAGTCGTGGAACGCCCCGGAGGCGCGGTACATCGCGCGCACGCGCTCGGCGTCGGCTGTCCGGCCGAGCCGCTCGTAGACGGTGACGAGCAGATCGTATCCGAGCTGGTAGGAGGTCTGGTTCACCAAGCGCTCCAGCAAGGGGAGGGCGGCCGACCAGCGCTCCGCCTGGATTTCGCAGCGGGCCAGGCCGAGGATGGCGTACGGCTCGTCGGGGAACCAGGCGAGGATCGCGTCGTACTCCCTCCGGGCGGTCGCGAAGTCGTCGGCCTTGATGGAGAGCTCGGCGAGCCGCAGGCTGACGGCGCGGTAGTCGGGCGCGAGTTCGCGCGCGCGTCGCCAGCGGCTGCGGGCGGGTTCGATGTCGCCGTAACCGGCGAGGATCGTGGCGTGGCGGTGGAGCCTGCGCGGGTTGTCGGGCTCGAGTTGCTCGAGCCCCTCGTAGCACTGCTGCGCTTCCGCGAGGAAGCCGTTAGCGTGATACAGGCGGCTCAGCTCGCCGAGCGTCGCGAGAGTGTCCTGACCGCCGCGAATTCGCGCTTCGCAGGCTGCGAGGCGCTGGGTCAGTTCGGGCGACCAGGTGGCGAGATCGGGCCGCGGGGGCACCGAGGCCTGCGCCAAGGCCGCGCGCTGTTGTCCCGTGCGCCAGGCGTGCACGCCGGCGCCGGCGCCCGCGAGCAACACGGTGGCGAGAAGACCGAGGAGGAGCGGACGTTTCATGGCGCCGAGTGTCTCCAGAGGGTGATGCGCGAGATGCGCTCGTAGGGCGGGTTCACCGGGAAACCGCCGGTGATCAGCGCCGGCCGGCCTGTGCCGTCGAAGAGGCCCGCGGTGACGGAGATCAGGTCCTTCGGCGTGTGGGCGAGGATACGCGGGCTGAAGCGGCCCTGGCCGTCGTTGTGGTACCAGACCAGCGAGGGCGGCAACGCTTTCTGGTTCCACTCGTTGTAGGCGGTCGTGACCACGATGTCGGTGGCGCCGTCCTGATCGAGATCGACGGTGATCGGGCTGTAGGCGCCCGCAAGATCGCCGATCCGGTGGTATTTGAAGGTGCCGCCACCGGTGTTCTCGAACCACTGCACGCCGTGCCAGGGGCGGGGCCCGG
>JAEXPL010000007.1 GCA_023446865.1 Verrucomicrobiota bacterium
TCGGTGGTGGCGAAGGCCATGTTGCCAACGTACAGCTTGGAGTTGCTCATTTGAATTTCTTTCGTCGATCCCCGTCGCTAGGCAGCCTGTTCCCGGACCTCGGGTTTCGAATCATCTTCTGAAGCAGCGCTCCAACTGACGATTCACCATGTTCTGTCTTCTAACGTATCTCTAACGAAGTGGGCGCCAGAAGGAGGGAACGGCGGGAAATAGCAACGGAATTCTGCAGGGCACGCCGCCGGGAGCCTTGGGGGGGGCGCGGGGGCGGGCTTTGTCTCTCGACACCGCATGGCGCTCGCCCTTCGCTCGTTCCGCCTCCGGACGATGAATTCCCCTGCTCGCATGTTCTGGCGGCGGATGATGGTGGCCGGCGCAGTTGCGCCGTTGCCGGCCTGTTGTGCGCCCATCGTCGGAGCAACGCCGGAGCTGGCCGTGGGCCTGGGTTGGGCTTGGGCAGCCTTGGGCGGAGTCGCGGTGGCGACGTCGATCGGTGTTTGGTTGCGTTCGCGTCGGGGGCGGCGCGAATCGGGAGTGGATCGGCACTGGCGCGAGCTTCTGGCGATGACCGACTGCATGGTCTGGGAGGCCGAAGTGCGATGCGAGGGCGGACAGATGCACTGGGTGTTCACGTTGCTCCAGCCCTCACGCCTCTACCGGCGGCTCGCCGGCGACAAGGTGCCCTCCGTGGAGCGGGGCTTGTGGCTGGACTTGCGACTGCCCGACCAAGCGGAGATGGACGCCCGCAGCGCGCAGGCGATGTTGAACGGGAAGAAGGGATACGAGCAGGATTTTCGCCTCAACGCCGAGGGACGGACCTTCTGGCTGCACGAGACGGCGGCGATCGAGCGGACCGGCCCGGACCGCTGGCATGTTGCGGCAGTGGTCACCGACGAGACGGCGCGGCACGAGGCCGAGGAGGCGCGTCGTCGCAGCGAGCAGCGACTCGAGCGCCTCGCTGCGGAGCTGCACGCCATGCTCTGGCAGGCGCAAGTGACCCGCCGGTCCGACGGCAAGCTACATTGGGATCTCTTCCTGCCGCGTTCCGAGTTGTATCGCAGACTGTTCCGGGACGATCCGGGGACTTTCCAGATGCTGTTCTGGGCAAGCATCGGGGTGCCCGAGGCGGAGGAGATGACGCTGCGTGCGCGGGAGGCGATCCTGGGGGGGCGGACAGGTTACGAACAGGAGTTCCATGTACCGCGGCCGGAGGGGGACATCTGGCTGCGCGAACAGGTGACCATCCGGGCGATCGGGGAGTCGGTCTGGGAGCTGGTCGGCGTGGTGGTCGACTCCACCCGGCGGCGGCTGGCGGAGGAGACCCGGCGGGCGGAGGAGGCGCAGCTGCACCAGTTGCTCTCGGCGGCGAACTGCCTGCTCTGGCGGGGCGAGGTGCGGCGGCTCGACGACGGCACCCTGCATTGGGATACGGTGACCTCGCGGTCGGTCCTCTACCAGCAGATCTTCGGCGATCCCCCGGCGGGCACACCCTGCCGTCTCGACTGGCACCGGGTGACGGTACCCGAAAACCGCGAGATCGACGACCGGGCGCGCGCGGCGGTGCTGGCCGGCCGGGCCGGCTATACCCAGGAGTTTCGCGTGCTGCTACCCGGCCAGGTGCTCTGGTTGCACGAGCAGGTCACGATCGCGGCGGCCGGCGCCGACCGCTGGCAACTGGTCGGCGTGGTGGTTGATATCACGACGCGCCGCGAAGTGGAGGAGGCGCAACGGGCGCACGAGGAGCAGCTCGCCCGCATCCTCGACGTGGTCGAGTGCATGCTCTGGCAGGGGCGTGTGGTCGATCGAGGCAACGGACACCTGCATTGGGTCATGTACATCCCGCAGTCGCGCCTGTTCCGGGAAGTCTTCGGCGAGGAACCGGGGGCCGGGGCATTCTTCCGGTGGGAGCGGGTGGTCGATGCGCGCACGGATCTGCAGATCGATGGTGCGGCGGAGCGCGCGATCCTCGGCGGTGAACGTGGCTACGCGCAGGAATTTCGGGCGCACTGGGGCGGCCGGGCCCACTGGTTGCACGAGCAGGTGGCGATCGAGGCGAAGGGGCCGGGCGAATGGACGCTGGTCGGGGTGATCACCGATGTCACGCGGCGGCATGAGGCGGAGGAGGCCAAGCAGGCGCACCAACGCCAGCTCGAGAAAATCTTCGACGTGGTCGACTGCCTGCTCTGGCGGGCCGAGGTCACCGAACGGGCCGGCGGCGCGCTGCACTGGCTGGTCTTTGTCCCCGGGGCGCGCCTCTACCACAAGCTCTTCGGTCCGGCGGATCCGGATCCGCGGGCGGCGTTGAACTGGAACGAGGCCAACGTCCCGGAGTGCGCGGAGATGGACCGGCGGAGTACCGAGGCCATCCGGGCCGGAGCCCCGGGCTACGAGCAGGAGTTCCGGGCGCTCGTGGGCGGCAAGACGTACTGGCTCTACGAACGCACCTCGATCACGCGCGTGGCGTTCGACCGCTGGGAGTTGGTGGGCGTCGTGGTGGACGTCACGGCGCGGCGGCTGGCCGAGCAGGAGGTCCGGCAGTCGGAGCTGCGCTACCGCACCCTGTTCCAGCACACGCCGGTGGCGATGGTGGAGATGGATTTCAGCGCGGCGGGGCGGTGGTTGCAGAGCGTGAATACAGCCGGAGGGCCGGATCTGGCGACGCGGCTCGAGCGGGATCGGCGTCTCGCGTGGCGCGGGGCCGGCCTGGTCCGGGTGCTGGACTGCAACGAGATGGCGCTGCGGGTCTTCGGGGCGACCACGCGGGCCGATCTCCAGACCCGCCGCCGGTGGCTGCTTGCACCGGAGACGTTGGCGGTGGTGCGGGCGGTCTTCGTGGCCGTGGCGGAAGGCCGGCGGACGTTCGAGGCGGAGACGGGAATCCGCGATTTTTCCGGACGGCATCGCCGGATGCTGGTGCGGTGGTGGATTGGTGATGCCGCGGGCGGCGCCGATCTTCAGCGCGCCGTGCTGGTGCTCGTCGACCTCACCGATCTGAAGCGCGCCGAGGCGGCATTGGCGGCGGAGAAGGAGCGGCTGGCGGTGACCTTGCGCGCGATGGCCGAGGGCGTGGTGACGACCGACACGGATGGCCGGGTGCGGTTCATCAACCCCGCCGCCGCCGCCATCACCCAATGGGCGGCCGATGCGGCGGTGGGGCGTCCGATCGACGAGGTCTGCGCGTTGCGCATCGCGGAGGGGGCCGAATCGACCGCCGTGCCGGTGCAGACGGTGCTGCAGGGCGACAATGTCGTGGATCTTCCGGCACACACGGTGCTGGCCGGACGGGCCGGGGCGCAACGGCTGATCGAGGGCTGCTGTGCGCCCATCCATGCGGCGGACAGCGCGGTGGTGGGGACGGTGCTCGTCTTCCGCGACATCACCGAACGCGACCGCCTCGAGCAGGAGCTGCAGCGGGCATCGAAACTGGAGTCGATCGGCCTGCTGGCCGGCGGCATCGCGCACGATTTCAACAACATCCTCACCGCGGTGATGGGAAACATCGCCCTGGCGAAGCTCGACGTGGAGCCCGAGAGCACCATCGGGCGCACGCTGGACGATGCGGACCGGGCGGCTCTGCGGGCGCGGGATCTCACGCAGCAGTTGCTCACCTTCGCGCGTGGCGGCGAGCCGATCCGGAGCGCGGTGCGCCTGCCGGAGATCGTGACCGAGGTCGCTCGTTTCGCGCTCCACGGTTCGAAGGTGAAGGCGGAATTTGTGCTCCCGGAAGATCTGTGGCCCGCCGACGTGGACAAGGCGCAGATCAGCCGGGTTGTCCAGAATCTGGTGATCAATGCGGTGCAGGCGATGCCCTCCGGGGGAGTGGTGCGGATCGTCGGCGCGAACGAGCGAATCGGGCCGCTCCAGCAACCGGCACTGGCCGCGGGTTCCTATGTGCGGCTGTCGGTCGTCGACACCGGGGTGGGGATCAAACCGGAGCATCTTGATCGGGTGTTCGAGCCGTACTTCACGACGAAGCAGACGGGTAGCGGCCTCGGCTTGGCCACCGTGTATTCGATCGTGCGCAAACACAAAGGGCTCATTCAGGTCGAATCGGCGCTCGGGCGGGGTACGACCTTCCACGTCTATCTGCCGGCGGCGGAGCAGGGCTTGCCCTTGCTGGAGCCGGCGGCGCCGGCGATCGCAGGGGCGATCAAGGGGCGGGTTCTCTTCATGGACGACGAAGCCCCGATCCGCCGAATGGTGACGCTGATGCTGCGCCGGCTCGGTTGTGAGGTGGAGGTCACCGGCGACGGTGCCGAAGCGGTGGAGCGGTATCTTGCGGAGTCCAGCGCGGGCCGGCCTTTCGACCTGGTGATCGTGGACCTGACGGTCCCGGGCGGAATGGGCGGGCTGGAGGCGGTGGAGAGGATCCGAGCGGTCGATCCGCAGGTGAAGGCGATCGTCTCCAGCGGGTACTCGAGCGATCCGGTGCTGGCCAACCACCGCACTTACGGCTTCGCCGGGCGTGTGGCGAAGCCGTACGAATTGGACGAGTTTCGCGTCGTGCTTCGCGAGGTGCTTGGCGGCAAATAGGCCGGACGCGTGGCACGGCCGGCCCAGGATGCGACTCAGCGCTTGTCGCGGGCGCGAAGCTCGACGCGGCGGGTCTTGCCGCTGGTCGTCTTCGGCAGTTCGGTGACGAACTCGATCTCGCGCGGGTATTTGAAGGGGGCGATCGTGCGTTTGCAGTGCTGCTGGAGCTCCTCCTTGAGCGCGTCGCTTGGCGTGGTGCCGGCACGGAGCACGATGAAGGCCTTGACGATCTGGCCGCGGGCCGGGTCGGGCTTGCCGACGATCGCGACGTCGAGGACGGAGGGGTGTTCGATGAGTGCGCTCTCGACCTCGAACGGGCCGATGCGGTAGCCGGAGCTCTTGATGACGTCGTCGCGACGGCCGATGAACCAGTAGTAGCCGTCGGCATCGCGCATGGCGCGATCCCCGGTGAGGTACCAGTCGCCGCGGAACTTGTCGGCGGTCTCCTCGGGGTTGAGCCAGTACTCTTGGAAGAGGCCGAGCGGGCGGTGGGGCTTCACGCGGATGGCGATCTCGCCTTCGCCGCCGGGCGGGACCTCGCGGCCGTCGTCGTCGATGAGCGAGACGTTCATGCCCGGGGTGGCCTTGCCCATCGAACCGGGCCGAATGGGGAAGTTCATCGAACGGAAGTTGCCGATCTGCACGACGGTCTCCGTCTGGCCGTAGGCCTCGTAGATGTCGAGGCCGGTGGCTTGCTTCCAAAGTTTGATTACCTCGGGGTTGAGCGGCTCGCCGGCGGTCACGCAGTGGCGCAGTTTCGGGAAACGGCGCTTCGCGAGGTCCTCGCGCACGATGAGGCGGAGGGCCGTGGGCGGCGCGCACCACGTCGAGATCGGGAAGCACTCGAGCATGTCGAGGGTGAGGGCGGGATCGAACTTGCCGTGCACCTCGAGCGCGAAGATGCAGGCGCCCATCTGCCACGGGCCGTAGAAGCTGGACCAGGCGGCCTTGCCCCAGCCCAAGTCAGAAATGTTCCAATGCAAGTCGTCGGGCTTGAGATCGAGCCAGAGGCCGCCGGTGAGGCGGTGGCCGATCGCGTAGCTCGCCTGGGTGTGCAGGACCATCTTCGGCTCGCCGGTGGTCGCGCTGGTGAAATAGATGATGCCGGGATCTGAGGCGCGGATGGGCTCGCCTTGGAAAACGTTGGAGGCGGTGCGTAGACCGGCGTCGAAATCGACCCAGCCGACGGCGGCGCTCTCGACGATGAGGCTGATGCCGCGGAAGCCGCCGACCTTGGCGACGCCGTCGCCGGTGGTGATGACGGCGGCGATCTTCGCGGTTTCGATGCGGTAATGGACCTCGCGCGGCGTGAGCAGCAGCGTGGCCGGCACCGGCACGGCGCCGAGGCGGATGAGACCGAGCATCGAGATCCACCACTGCGGCAGGCGCGGCAGCATCACGAGCACGCGGTCGCCGCGTTTCACGCCGGAGGCGCGGAAGAAATTGGCGGCCTGCGAACTGAGCGCGGCGATCTCCCGGAAGGAGTACTTGCGCTCGGCCCGGGTCGAACCGTCGACCCACCAGAGGGCGAGGGCGTCGGGGCGGGTTTGTGCCCACCGATCGACGACGTCGGTGGCGAAGTTGAAGAACTCGGGAGCTTGCAGCGCGGAGGCTTCGTGGGTCTGCATTGCGCCGGGAGTGTTGCGACTCCAGTGGGGAAGGGAAGCAGGAAGAATGGGGCTCGGCGGAGGAACCAGCCGCCGTGTTTTGCGGCTTCCCGCGGTTGCGGCGGCACGGCAGGATCGGCTGCGACATGGAGAGGCAGCAGAGAGTGCGGGGTTGGCTGCGGTCATTGCGCGACACTTGGTTCCCACCGGTGTGCGCGCATTGCCGGGCGTTGGTCGATCCGGTGCGGCGGCATCACCTCTGCGAGTCCTGCGCCCGCCGCCTGCACCGGGTGACCGGGCCGCACTGCACGACCTGCGGCTATCCGTTCTTCGGCGACACCGTGGTCGATCGGGTGTGCGAGCATTGCTTCGAGCTCGAGCCGGAGTTCCACGAGGGGCGCACGGCGGTGCTGCTGCGCGGACCGGCGCGGACGCTCGTGATCGACATCAAGTACCACGGTGCGCTGCACCTCTTCGCGGAGATCGGCCTGATCGCACGCGAGGCCGAGGGGTTCCTCGACTACCTGCGTGACGCGACCCTCGTACCGGTGCCGCTGCACCCGCGCAAACTGCGCGAGCGCGGCTACAACCAGTCGCTGCTGCTGGCCGAGACCTGCGCCCGGGCCGCTGGCGGCCGCACCTGCGTGGCCGAGCCGTTGCGGCGCGTGGTCGACACCCCGACCCAGACGCGCCTCGACCGGCGCACGCGGCAGGAGAATCTGAAAGGGGCTTTCGAGGTGCGGCGCGGGCAACGGCTCGACCCGGCGGAGCGGTTCGTGCTGATCGACGACGTCTTCACGACCGGCGCCACGCTCAACACCTGCGCCGTCGCCCTGCGCCGCGCCGGGGCACGGGCGATCGACGTGGCGACCTTCGGGCATGGGTGAGGGCCCGGCCCGTGGCTGAAAACGCCCGAGGCGGCGCCGTGATAACCCCCGCTACTTCCTGCCAGCGGGGGCGGTTTCCTTCTGTTCAACACCGCCGGGGTTCCGGTACACCGTGAGGCCTTTCCCGGGGCGGAGACCTACACCGCTTCGCCCTGGCTCAAGCAACCCGTTCGCACTCACCGTATGGCTCTGTTCGGCAAGCCCAAGTACACGCCTGTCATCGTCAAGAAGCGGGATATCCCGCAGGGGACGTACACGAAGGATCCGGTATCCGGCGACATCGTGTTCACCAAGGAGCTGGAGCAGAACCAGATGGTGTTCCCGAAGAGCGGATTCCATTTCCCGATCTCGGCTCCGGCGCGGCTCGCGCGGTTGCTCGACGAGGGCAGCTTTGAGGAGACGGGCACGGGGCTGACCTCGGTCGATCCGCTCGGGTTCACCGGCACGGCCTCCTACACGAGCAAGCTCGACCAGTACCGGAAGGAGACCGGGCTCAACGACGCCGTCGTGACCGGTTTCGGGCGCATCCACGGTATCGAGGTGTCGATCGCCTGTATGGATTTCCGCTTCCTCGGCGCGAGCATGGGCGCGGTCGTCGGCGAGAAGATCACCCGCGCGATCGAGGCCGCCACCGCGAAGAAGGTGCCGTGCATCGTGATCTGCAGCTCCGGCGGTGCGCGCATGTACGAGGGCATCTACAGCCTCATGCAGATGGCGAAGACGAGCGCCGCGCTCGCTCGCCACGCGCAGGCGCGCCTGCCGTACGTTTCGATCCTCACCAACCCGACGATGGCCGGCGTGATGGCGAGCTATGCGACGCTTGGTGACGTGATCCTCGCCGAGCCGGGCGCCGTCGTCGGTTTCGCCGGCCCGCGCGTGATCAAGGAGACGACGAAGCAGTCGCTGCCCGACGGTTTCCAGACGGCGGAGTTCCTGCTGAAACACGGACTCATCGATCAGATCGTGAGCCGCCTCGACATGCGTGATCGCCTGCGCGACCTGCTCACGGCGTTCGCGGGGCAGAAGCGCGCGGCGTGAGGAGCGGATTCGCGTCTTGTCGGGAGGCCGCAACGCTCGACAGGGTTGGCCGGTGCGCTTCGCGTTGCACGACTACGAATCGACCAAGGCCTATCTCTGCGGACTGAAGGTCCAGGGGGTGAAGCTGGGCATTGACCGGATGCGGCTGCTCGCAGCCGCGTTGGGGCATCCCGAGCGGAACTATCCGTGCATCCACGTGGCGGGCACCAACGGCAAAGGCTCCGTCTCCGCCATGCTCGAGGCGATCTTCCGTGCGGCGGGCTGGCGCACCGGGCTCTACACCTCGCCGCATCTGGTGCGGTTGGGCGAGCGGATGCAGGTCGACCGGGTACCGATGACGGACGCCGAGATCGTCGCCTACGCCCGGGAGCTTCAGGGCCACGCCGATGTGTTGGCCGCGCGCGATCCGGAGGATCATCCGAGTTTCTTCGAGTTCATGACTGGCGCGGCGTTTCTGCATTTCGCCCGGAAGCGCGTCGATGTCGCGATCATCGAGGTCGGGCTCGGCGGGCGGTTCGATGCGACGAACATCGTCGATCCGGAGGTCGCGGTGATCACGTCGATCGGCCTCGACCACTGCGAACTGCTCGGTGACACGCTGGCGAAGATCGCGTTCGAGAAAGCCGGCATCATCAAGCCCGGCCGGCCGGTCGTCGTTGGGCACATGCCGCCGGAGGCGTTCGCGGAGATCGCGCGGATCGCGGCCGAACGCGGCGCGCCCCTGTGGTCGGTCGAGCGCGAGTTCGGCGCCGAGCTTGCAAACTACCCGACGACGAATCTCGAAGGGGATTACCAGCGCTGGAACGCCGCCACGGCGACGCTTGTGGCGCGTCTCATGGCCGAACGCTGGCGGCTCACACCGGAGATGATCGCACGCGGCCTGCATGCGGTGAACTGGCCGGGGCGCTGGCAGCGCATCCAGGTTGGCCCGACGCCGGTCATCCTTGACGCCACCCACAATCCCGAGGGCGCGGAGCAGCTCGACGCGAATCTCGCAAAGCTCGTCGCCGACACCGGCCGTGCGCCCGTGATCGTCACCGGCGCGACTGGCGAACGCCGCGCGCGGGCCGTCCTTGGCGCCGCGGCGAAACACGCGCGAGAGATCAACCTGATCGTGCCGCAGCAGGAGCGCGCGCTGAGTCACGAGGCGCTGGCGAGCTGCGTACCAGCGGATTTCTGCGGCGCGGTGCGGTGCACGACGTTGGCGGAGATTTTCCCCCGGCCGGACTGTTGCGCCGTCGGTGCGACCGGCGAGACGGTGGTCGTGACCGGCTCGATCTATCTTCTCGGTGAGGTCATCGAGCGGCTCAACCCCCAGCAGCCGACCGAGAGCAAGCTGCAGGATTGGTAGGCGGACACGCCGGGCGAGCGCTGCACGCGGCGAAAGAAAAGGCCGGAGCGGTGAAGCTCCGGCCGGGTAATGGGTTTCGCCTGCTGGCGGGCGATTTCGACCGATCAGTTCGCGAAGCGGAAGAGGGCGACGTCGCCGTCTTGGAAGACGTACTCCTTGCCCTCGAGGCGGTACTTGCCGGCCTCGCGCGCGGCGGCGACGGAGCCGAGTTTCACGAGGTCGGCGTAGGAGACGACCTCGGCCTTGATGAAGCCCTTTTCGAAATCGGTGTGGATGACGCCGGCGGCCTGCGGGGCCTTGGTGCCGACATGGATCGTCCACGCGCGGACTTCCTTCTCGCCGGCGGTGAAATAGGTCTCGAGGCCGAGCAACGCGTAGCTGGCGCGGATCAGGGCGGAGACACCGGAGTCGGAGACGCCGAGGTCTTTGAGAAACTCCTTCGCCTCGTCGGGCGTGAGGTCGATGAGCTCGGACTCGATGCGCGCGGAGATCGGCACGTAGGCGGCGTCGTGGTGGTGTGCGACGTAGTCGGCGACCTTCTTCACGAACGGATTCTGCTCGGCGGTGGCCATGTCGCCCTCGGCGACGTTGCAGGCGAAGAGGACGGGCTTGGCGGTGAGGAGCTGGAAAAGGCGCATCAGCTTCCGCTCGTCGTCGTTGACCTCCATGACGTTGGCGGTCTTGCCGGCGTTGAGGTGGGGGAGGAGCTTCTCGAGCAGCGCCATCTCGGCCTGGGCCTCCTTGTCGCCGGACTTCGCCTTCTTCTGCGACTTGTCGATGCGCTTCTGGACGGCGTCGAGGTCGGCGAGGACGAGCTCCGTGGTGATCACCTCGATGTCGCGCACGGGATCGACGCTGCCCATGGTGTGGACGACATCGGGGTCCTCGAAGCAACGGACGACCTGGACGACCGCATCCACTTCGCGGATGTTGGCGAGGAACTGGTTGCCGAGGCCCTCGCCCTTGCTGGCGCCGGCGACGAGGCCGGCGATGTCGACGAACTCGATCGCGGCCGGGATGACGACGCCGGTCTTGGCGATCTTCTGGAGCACGTAAAGGCGCTCGTCGGGAACCAGCACCACGCCGACATTGGGGTCGATCGTGCAGAACGGGTAGTTGGCCGCCTCGGCCTTGCGGGAGCGAGTGAGGGCGTTGAAGAGGGTGGACTTGCCAACGTTGGGCAAACCGACGATGCCGGCTTTCATAAGAGCGCGGACTGCACCGGCCGGGATGTAGCTTGACAAGAGGATTCTTCGCCGGCGAACTCGCCGACTCTTTTCTTCGAAACACGTCCGAATCGTCCGCCCACTTTCCACTAGTATGGCACTGAAAATCCGTCTGACCCGCGTCGGCTCGACGCACAACCCGATCTATCGCGTGGCCGTGGCCGAAGCGCGTTCCCGCCGCGATG
>JAEXPL010000037.1 GCA_023446865.1 Verrucomicrobiota bacterium
CCGAGCGACGCGGCATGGCGCAGCCAGAGGCTGGGGTGGGGGGAGGGGGCGGTCGCGGCCTTGCGGCGCAACAGCTCGCGGCCCCCGGCGACGGTGATCACCAGCAGGAGCAACTGGCCGATGATCAGCAGGCGGGCGCGGGCGATGGTGGTGCTCCAGTCGGCGGCGGGCAGGTCGATGCCGATCACCAGCGCGATCGCCCCCGAGGCGGGATCGATGACGGGGGCGAGGCCGGAGATGAAGGTGCCGTACTCGTCGGTGGTTGGACCGGAGACGACGGGATGTTGGTATTCGAATACCTCGGCAATGTCGTCGCCGGGCTGCTGGTAGACGGTGCCCGGGGGCGAGGCGTCGGGGTCGTCCTCGGCGAGGTTTTCGGGCCCGAAGAGAAAGGCGCCGCCGCGGCGTTGGAGGCTGTAGATGCTGTGGAGCCCCGCGGCGTGGCCATACGCGATGAGGTGGGTGCGCAGACGCAGAAATTCGGCGCGGGTCCGGTCGCTCTCGTCGAAGGCCAGCCGCGAGACCAAACCGGGGTCGATCGAGCGGGCGAGCGCGGTGGCTTGCTGGAGCACCTCGCGGCGGAGGGCGGCATCGACCTCGCGTCCGTGCCAGGCCGTGCCATACCAGCCGAGGGCGAAGACCGCGCCCCACGCGCCCAGCCACACCGAACGTTTCCAGTGCCACGAACCGCCCGGGGTGCGCTGTGACCAGCGCAGGACGGCCGCCGGCAGAATGGCTGCCCCCGCCAGACCCAGCGACCAGGCCCCCTGCCATCCGACGATGGTGCCCAGCTGGAGGGGGAAACTGAAGGCAATGGCGCCGAGCCAGGCGTAGCCTCCGGCGAGAACGGCCAACGGTCGGGCGAGCCGTGACAATCCGGCCATGGCAGGGCGTGGCCGCGGGAGCGCGAGCAGCATCGCGGCGCAGCCGAGGGCAAAGAGAAGGATATCCAGATGGGGCCACATCGTTGGTGTGGCTCAGGCCAGGGCGGAAGGACGGGACATGACGGAGGCGGCGCGGGCGCGGCGCGTCTCCGTGCTATCGGTCTGGCCGGAAGGAGGTTTACCGGGGAATTCGGCCCGCGGCGTTGCCGGCGAGAACGGCGCGGCGCCCGACGAGCGCCGGTGGCGTGTTGGGCGAGCGTACCGAGGGAGCCGCCGGCTGGACTCTATCGGGGATTCGGTGCTCGGCACTGGCCGCCCCGCCGCGCGCTGGCCCGGCACTCAGGTGCAGGCCATGTCGAGCGGGAGCTCGCAATTCGGCCGGGCGATCACGCCGGGATAAGGCTCGGTGGCGAAGGGTTTGGCGGGCTCACGCAGGAGGTGCTCGTCGCACACGGCGAAGAGCTCGGCCTCGGTGCGGGCGTGGCGCATGGCGCGGAGGAAACGGCTCTCGGGATCCACGCTCTGGGCGACGAAGTTGAGGTACTTCTTCAACTTGCCGGTGCGGGCGAATTCGGGCGCCGCGGGGTTGGCGGTGGCGCGATAGAGCCGGTCGATGTATTCGCGCACGTCGCCGAGCGTCGGCGCGAACACGGGCTCGCCGGCGAAATGCTCGCGCAGCTGGCGGAAGATCCAAGGATTGCGGATGGCGTGGCGGCCGACCATCACGCCGGCGCAGTTGGTCGCGCGGAGCACGGCGGCGGCCTTGGCGGCGGACGAGATCTCGCCGTTGGCCAGCACCGGACAGCGGAGGCGCGCGACGGCGCGGGCGGCGAACTCGTAGTGCGGTTCGCCGCGGTAGAGCTCCTTCACGCTGCGGCAGTGCACGCTGAGCAGGTCGACGGCGTGTTTGTCGATCAGCTCGAGGAGCGCGTCGAACGTGGCGCCGTCGTCGAAGCCGATGCGGGTCTTCACGGTGAAGAGGCCGGGCGTGGCGGCGCGGAGCGTGCGGAGGATGGCGTCGACTTTGGAGAGGTCGCGGTGGAGACCGCCGCCGACGTTCTTGCGGTAGATCTTCGGGGCGGGGCAGCCGAGGTTGAGGTCGATGCCGGCGATGGGGAGCTTGAGCAGGTCCGCCGCGGCGCGGGCGAGATCAGGTAGGCTCTCGCCGATGAGCTGGGCGAAGACGGGGCGGCCGGACGGGTTCTCCGTGACCGAGCGGACGATGTGGTCCTCGAGGCGCGAGGTGGCGTGGACGCGGAAGAACTCGGTGACGAAGTAGTCGGGCGCGCCGTAGTGGGCGCTCACGCCGAAGAAGGCGAGGTCCGTCACGTCCTGCATCGGCGCGAGCGCGGTGAGCGGCAGGCCGGGGCGCAGCGGCGGCGGGAGCGGGCGGTGGGAGGAGACCGGAGACCGGAGACCGGAAACCGGAGACGGGTGGACGGTCGGCGGTGGACTGAGTCGGCCTGCGGCCTCCCTCGCCGTGCTCCTCGCGATGCTGCGGTGCGCGGCTGGGACGGTGGACGGTGGGCGGTCGCCAGTGGACAGTGGACTGTGGTCGGTGCTCAGGGGGCGGTATCCGGTGGACGGTGCGGTGAACGGCGGCCAGATGGGGGCGGTGGTTCGTCGAAACGCTCACGCGTTCCGCTACGAAGAATAGGCGTTGGCGCGCGGTGAGAGTCGGTGGTGGATCGAAACGCTCACGCGTTCCTCTACGGAAAGAAGGCGCTGGAAGCGCGGCGAGTGGTGGTGACGGATCGGAACGCTCACGCGTTCCGCTACGGAAGGGAAGACCGCGGCGGGCGCGGCTCAGAACGGCGGTTTGCCCTTGTTCTCGGCTTCGTCCTCGTCGTCGTCCGCATCGTCCTCGGAGTCCTCGTTCTGCTGCTTGAGGACGCGCTCAAGGATCTCGGTCATGTCCTCGACGGAGTCGTAGACGGAGCGGGCGACGAAGACGGGTTTCTTCTGCTGGAGGGCGAGCACGACGGAGTCGCTCGGGCGGGCGTCGACCTCGATGATCTTCCGGCCGAGCTCGTTGTGCATCGAGAGGATGATGCGGGCGTAGAACGTGCCGTTGTCGACGTCGTTGATCACGATGCGCTCGAGGGTCACGCCGAGGCCGAGGAAGATGTTGCCGATGAGGTCGTGGGTGAGCGGGCGGTCCTTCTTCACGCCCTGCATCGTCATGGAGATGGCGTTGCCGACGGAGTGGTCGACGTAGATGACGAAGTTCTTCTCGTCGTCGCCAAGGAAAACGGCGCAGCCGTTGGCGGTGGGCATGACGCCCTTCACGGAGACCTCGAGAACATCGTTCTGCATGACGGCGGAATGTGCGAGTGGCGTGCGCCGACTGCAAGTCGGGAGCGGGGTGGTCGGCTCTACGGCCTCCTTCGCCGCGTTCCCAGCCGCGTACCCACTGGAATGCGGCTAACGTGCGCTGCGGTACGCGGCTGGGGCGGTAGCGGGAGGACGGTTGCCGGTAGCCAGTGACCGGTGGACGGTGGCCAGTGGGCTGTGACCGGTGGACGGTGGGTAGGGCCGGTCTGCGACCGGCCGCGGTAGACGCGAGTCGCAGCGGATGGCGATACCGAGCGGGTCCGGTCTCCGACCGGACCCACGGGGCGACGTGATTGCGGCGCAGACGAGTGATCCCGCCGCGGCGGGTCTCGGATCGCCGCTCTTGCGAGCGGCGCCACACGGAGGCTGCGTGGCGCGCCGGTGTGCCCGATGGGTCCAGTCGGAGACTGGACCTACTTGGCGAGGGCCTCAGGCCACGGGCTCGTCGACGCGGCGGACTTGGAGGCGCACGCCGCGCATCATCACGCCGGGGAGTTTGTTGAGGACGAGGTCGAGGTTGGCGTCGGTGACGTCGACGTAGCTCTCCTGGTCGAGCAGATCGATGGCTCCGATCTCCTTGGCGGTGAGGCGGGTGACCCCGGCGATCTTGCCGACGATGTCGGAGGGGGTGACGCCGTGGGCGCGACCGACGTTGAGGGCGAGGGTGGTGAACCCTTCCTCGTTGCCGGTGCGGCGCATCCAGCGGCCGGACGGGGCTGGCGCGGGCGGGGCGAAATCGCGCGCGGGTTTCTCGCGGTGCGGCGGGAAGGGCGAGCGCGGCTCGTCGCGGAAATCCGGAGCCGCGGGGCGCGGGGGCGGCATCGTGGCGGCGGGGGCGGCGGGCGCCGGCGCCTCGACTCCGCGCAGGAGCGAGATGAGGGCGGAGGAGATGTCGGTGGGGGCGTGCCCCTGCTCGATGAGCCGGTCGATCATGCGGTCCTGTTTCTCGTACTTCCCGGTCTCGAGGGTGGCGCGGATCTTCTCGAAGAAGACGTTCTCGCGGGCCTCCTCGACCTGATCGATGGAGGGGATGCGCTCGCGGCGGATCCGCAGCTTGGCGGTGCGGATCATGAACTGGAGTTTGTAGATCTCCCGGCCGGAAACGAAAGTGAAGGCGCGGCCGGATTTGCCGGCGCGGCCGGTGCGGCCGATGCGGTGGGTGTAGTCCTCGGCGTCGTTGGGCAGGTCGAAGTTGAACACGACCTCGAGGTCGTCGACATCGAGGCCGCGGGCGGCGACGTCGGTGGCGATGAGGAACTCGAACTTGCGGGCGCGGAACTTTTCCATGACGCGGTCGCGCTGGGCCTGTGCCATGTCGCCGTGGAGACGGTCGACGGCGTAGCCGCGGGCGTGGAGCGCCTCGTCGAGTTCGTCGACCATGAGTTTGGTCGAGCAGAAGACGATGCCGTAGCGGAAGTCGTGGACGTCGATGAGGCGGGTGAGGGCCTCGAGCTTGGAGCGGTGCTCGACCTCGAAATAGACCTGCTCGACCTGCGGGGCGTTCTGGGCGAGGGCCTCGATCTTCACCGTCGCCGGGTCGTGGCTGTAGCGCTTGATCATCGCGCGGATGGGCGGCGGCATCGTGGCGGAGAAGAACAGGAGTTGTTTCTTCTCCGGCGCGGCCTGGACGACGCGCTCGATGTCGTCGCGGAAGCCCATGTCGAGCATGCGGTCGGCCTCGTCGAGGATGAGGAGCTTGAGGGCGTCGAGCTTGAGGGTGCCGCGGTCGAGGTGATCGAGCACGCGGCCGGGGGTGCCGATGACGATCTGGACGCCGGCGGCGAGGCCGCGGAACTGGCGCTCGTAGGACTGGCCACCGAAGACGGGCAGTTCGCGCACGCCGCGCTTGAAGAAGGTGAGTTTCGCGACCTCCTCAGCGACCTGCACCGCGAGTTCGCGGGTGGGGCAGAGGATGAGGACCTGGGTCTGCTTGATCGCGGGATCGACGAGCTGGACGGCGGGGATGGCGAAAGCGCAGGTCTTGCCCGAGCCGGTGGAGGATTGGCCGACGAGGTCGCGGCCCTCGAGGATGAGCGGAATCACCGCGGTCTGGATCGGGGACGCCTCCTCGAAGCCCATTTTGTCGACGGCCTTGAGGAGTTCGGGCGCGAGGCCCAGTTCGGTGAATTTACGCTTTTCCATACGGGACAGTGTGGCGGGGTGGGGCCGAGAGCAAGGCGCGGCGCGAACCATCGCAATGAGCTGCGCGGGCGGGGTGGGTTGGGAGGAGTTGCGGCGCTGCGGCTGCGGCGACGCAGACGAGGGTCGAGCGTGGAGAGACGAGCGCCACGCCAACAGCGAACAGGCCGGCAGGGCCACAGGGTTGGGACCGGTTTCGGAGCCTCAGGCGCTCGACTCTCGGCTCCCGGCGGCCGACCGGAAATCGGCTCAGTGCGGCGCGGCGAATCCTTTGGCGGGGCCGCTGGCGAAGTTTGGGCGCTGCGGATCGACGGGAACGGACATGGGGCCTCGGCCGCAGGGTGCGCGGTGCAGCTTTGCCCGAGTTCCTCCGTCCGGCCATGACCTTCGTGGGCGGTTGAACCATGAAAATACGGCATTGACTGCGGGATATTCATGGTGCGTTTTGGGGACGTGATCGACCGTGGCACCGATTTCGGACTGGTTCGTACCGCCTTGAAGCGCAGCCGGGTGGTCGCGTTGCTCGGTCCGCGCCAGTGCGGCAAGACCACGCTCGCCCGGCAGTTGGTCTCCGCGGAGTCGCTCAACTACTTCGACCTCGAGGACCCGGCGAGCCTCGCGCGGTTGTCCGAGCCGGACACCGCGCTGCGCCCGCTGAAGAAACTGGTGGTGATCGACGAGATCCAGCGTCGCCCCGACCTGTTCCCGCTGCTGCGGGTGCTGGCCGACCGCAGTCCGCTGCCGGCGCGTTTTCTCATTCTCGGCAGCGCGGCGCCGGAGCTATTGCGGCAATCGTCGGCGACCCTCGCCGGGCGGCTGGAAACCGTCCAGCTGGAGGGCTTCAGACTGGTTGACTTGGGCTCGGCGGCGCAGCCCCGACACTGGCTGCGAGGCGGTTTCCCTCTCTCGTATACGGCGCGCACCGAGGCCGACTCGCTGGCGTGGCGGCGTCAGTTCCTCCAGACCTTCCTGGAACGGGACATGCCACAGCTCGGGGTGACGATTCCCGCCGTCGCCCTCCGGCGTTTCTGGAACATGGTCGCCCACTACCACGGCCAGATCTGGAACGCGGCCGAGCTGGCCCGCGCGCTCGCCGTCAACGAATCCACCGTGCGTCGCTACCTCGACCTGATGACAGGCGTATTCATGGTCCGGCAGCTGCCCCCGTGGTTCGAGAATCTCGGCAAACGCCAGGTGAAGGCCCCCAAAATCTACGTGCGCGACAGCGGCCTGTTGCACGCCCTGCTCGGCGTGACGAATCAGCGCGAGCTTGAGCATCATCCCAAGGTGGGCGCGTCGTGGGAGGGTTATGCCGTGGAGGAAGTCCTCAAGGCGCTGCGACCCGACGAGGCCTATTACTGGGCGACCCACAATGGCGCGGAGATAGATCTGGTGCTTTTCAAGAACGGCCGGCGGATCGGGGTCGAATGCAAGCGCGCCGACGCGCCCGTGCTCACTCCTTCGATGCGCATCGCCCTCACCGACCTGAAGCTCGACGCGCTGTATGTCGTATACCCTGGCGCGAAGCGCTACGGGCTGGCGCAGAAGGTCGAGGTTGTTCCGCTGGCGGAGTTGGTGGGCGCGGGCGAAGAATAGGGGAATCGCGGCGTGCGGAGGAGGCTGGGAGCCGCGCGCGACGCCCGCGCGATGGGCGACGCACGGCGGGCGGGCGGCGCATGGCAGGCGAGGGGCAAGTGCCGAGAGGCGAGCGCCAAACCGACGCCGAACAGGCGGGTAGCGCGACGGGGCTGGTCGGAGGCACAGTCGGGGGCTCTCGCGGGGGCTGCTCGACGCAGTCCGATTGCTGTCTCAGGTGCCTGCGGGTTGTTTTCCAGACCAACGCTTCCCCCATTCATCGTGGGAGAAGAAGGTATAGGCTCGTCCAGACGAACCGAGGACATGGCAGTCTGCCAGCATGAGCACGGTGAAGACCACGATCGAAACCGCAGTGTCGAGTTCGGCTTTCTGGACCACGTGACACGGTCGCTGCACGAGCGACTCATTGATTCCGAAGGAGAGCCGAAATCGCTCGAAGATGTGCCACCACTGTCCCGACTGCCAGACGCCCCAATCGTCGAGCCAGATGCAGATTTCTTCCTCCTCCTCGAACCGCTTCATTTCAGCGCGAACGAGTGCCACTCGATTTCCGGCATCGCGAGGTATCGCAAACTTTTCGAGACCGTCGGCACTCCGAAAGACCGGCAGCCCTGATTCTCCGAGGGAAAATCCACGGGCGGTGCACCAGGTTTGGGCTTCGGCGCAGTCGATCGCCTTCATTTTGGAAACGCCTTGGCTCATACCACGACGGGCCGCGAACATCGATTGGGAAGGCAACATCATGGAGTCACTGGATGTCGCGCCTCTTTGGGGCGGCCTCTTTCTTCATGAACCGCGGAGAAATTCTGTGCTGCCAGTTTCGTCGTCGATCACGACGGTGAAAAAGGCTCCTGGAAGAGCCTCTTTGGCAGACCAAGAGACATACCACTTCATCTTCCCTTCTGTTCGCACCAACCTGATGCTCGGGGCTCGGAAAAGGCGCAGGTCGACCTTCGTCTGCTCCGCTCGTTCAGTCGCCAACCGGAGAACGTCGCGCCCGCAAATCTTCGTGGTCTCGAATCCTGTGGCCTCCGTTACTTCCGTTTGGACTGGAACCGGTGGTTTCGAATCAGCTGCCGAGCTTGTCTCCGCAGTAAGCATGGCCGCTACGAGCAAAGCCGTAGGTGTGGAGATCTGCTTCATCTTTGTGTCCCGCATTGGGATTCCTCCGCGCTTAACGCCCTTGGTTCGGAGGCGCGCTTGCTGAAGAGGTTGAGAAGTTGAAGTGCGGGACTCCCGGCCGCGGCTGCAGGGGCGGATTTAGGACGCTTCCGCTTCGGCGGGGGCTTTGCCGAGGAGAGTGGTCTGTTCGCATTCGCCGAGGATGGCGTGGGCGGAGTCGGCGTCGGGGGCGTGCCAGAGTTGGGCGAGGAGATCGGTCTTCGAGGCCATCATGCACAGACGGGCGAGGGTGTGCAGGTGGAGCCGGTCGTCCTGGCAGCAGAGCATGAAGAAGAGTCGGGTGTGGCCACCATCTTGGGCGCCGAAGGGAATGCCGGTGATGGTGCGACCGAGGAGGAGCAGCGAGCCTTCGTAGGCGTATTCCTCGTGGTTGCGGGCGTGGAGCAGCGCCATGCCGCCGGGCAGCGCCGTCGAGCACAGTTCCTCACGCGCTTGCACGCTGGCGAGGAGCGCCTTCGCGTCGTTCACCCGGCCGGTGGTCGCGGCAAAGTCGACCATGTCGCGGATCACCGCGGACTTCGTGCGCGATTCGAGGTCGAGCTTGATGTACTCGGTGCGCAGCAGTTCCGGCATGAGCGCGTCGCCGTCGCGGATCTCGCGGATACGCGTGGTCGTCTGTTCGTGGAAGGCGGTGAGCCGGCGGTCGGGCAGGCGCAGGATGCGGCACGAAGCCCAGGCATCGATGTCGCCGCGCAGGAACACGGGGCGGTTGCCGCGCATCTGGTGCGGCATGTCGGCGGTTTTGAGGAGCCGCATGACTTCGTCCGGGGTGATGTGGAGATAGTCGGCGACCTCCTCAAGGGTGAGGATTCGATGGGGCATGAGGCGGAGAAGTTGAAAGGTGCGCTGGGGAAATGCAGCGAAAATTTTCGCGGAGAAATTCGGACGTGGGGTGAGGGGAAACGTGGAACGCTGCGTGGACGGCGAGGAGGACCGATCTGTGACCGGTCGCACTGGGTGTGCGCCGCAGGAGACGGCAGGAACCGAGGGTGTCCAGTCGGAGACTGGACCTACGGGGTTGGGCGTGTTTGCCGGGCGTGTTGCGGGGCGGGCCGCGGTCCACCCGCAGGCGACCACCAAGGTGACGCTCGACAGCGCAGCGCGCGGCGTGCGTTGCTGAGCGCGTGACCGCCTCCGCCCAGAACCACCCGCTTGCGCCGCTGCCCGGCCCGTACAACGCCGACGCGGTGCTCGACCGTTTTCTCACGGTCATGGGCGAACGCGGACTCTCGCTCTACCCGGAGCAGGAGGAGGCGATCCTGGAGATGTTCGCGGGCAAGAACGTCGTGCTCAACACGCCCACCGGCTCGGGCAAATCGCTCGTGGCGGCGGCTATGCATTTCCGCGCGCTGTGCGCGGGCGAGCGCTCGGTCTACACCTGCCCGATCAAGGCGCTGGTGAACGAGAAGTTCCTCTCGCTCTGCCGCGACTTCGGGCCGGAGAACGTCGGCATGATGACCGGCGACGCCTCGGTGAACCCGCAGGCGAAGGTGCTCTGCTGCACCGCCGAGATCCT
>JAEXPL010000078.1 GCA_023446865.1 Verrucomicrobiota bacterium
TCTTCCAGACGGAGCGCCTCGGCCTCCGCCAGCACAACCGGCAAACTTTTGCGCGACATCCGGCCATCCTGCTGGCTCCGCGCTTATGACGACCTATTTGTGGGACACTACACTAGCAGACTCGCATCCGAGGTTGGCACGTTGGCTGAAGGCGGTGGCGAACCGAGATGCCGTTTTCATGAGCATTGATTTGCGGGCGTTGAGTGAGTCCGAGGCTGAGGCGTTTGAGAGAGCGGCGGTTGCTGCCTATCAGAAGTTGGTGGCGAAGAATGGAACCGAGGTCGGTGAGCGACATTTCGCGCAGGACGGATTGGCGCGTTTGATGATGACGATCGGTGCGACCGTTCCGCTGCCATCCGGGATGGTGCCGATTCCCGAAGAGTATGACGGACCATGCAGCGTCGGTACTTACGACTTCGACGAATTGTGGATGTGAGAAAACGGAGCCGAACCCAGAGGCCAGATGGAACGTCGGCGAAGGCCCCGCCTTCCAGCCCGAGTCAGGGGGCCGCAGCCCCTCACCCGTAGGCGAAAGAAATGAGTTCCTGCACGATCTACATCCGGCATCCGGATCCAGCGGCTTGCGTCGAAGAGCTCCGCGCGCGAAGCGAGAGCCGAAGATTGGCGATTCATCTGCTGGTCCGAGAAAAGCCCGGTGATCAGTTTTCGCGACTGATCCTCGGCACCCACAATTTGCTTCGGCAGAAAAAAGAAGGAAAAGAAGAGGATCACCGGGCGGCTTTGGACTTTGTCGCCACTACGTCGGTGATCGTCGGAATTCCCGGTTCGGAGGACAGGAGCGTGGCGGATTCGCTTCGGCTGGCGGCATCGATCTGCGAAGGATTCGACGCGCGGTGCTTCGATGGACATTCGTTACGTGATCAAGCCGGGGCTGACATCGCGCCATGAACGGAAGGCAAACCACCAGTGCCAATGCCGGTTATGTGCCCGGCTTCCAATCACCGCCAGCCACCCGGCCTGGCAGATCTGAACCTTGGCAAAAGATGAAGTACCCCGTGGCGATCCTGTTGGTCGTGCTGCGCGGAGGCTGCTCCGGGCCGAAGCACGTTTCCGTCACGGAGTTCAGGCGCGAGTTCTCGATGGTCGGTGCACCCCAGACAATGCGGGATGTCCAGTTTCAAGGAGTGCGCGCCGGGAAGGCCTACCTGAAGGTCCGATCGATGCCTCTGGTCGGGCGAGAGTGGAACGAACGTTTGATCTACATCGCCCTTGATGAGGCCGACCCAGTTCTTCGCGAGTCCTTGAGGAACTGGCCGAATCGGCGGCCAGATGGAACGCAGGTTAAGTCCCCGCCTTCCAATCCGGGCCAGGAGTCCGGCGTCCATCGTCCGTGAGCGTCTCGCCCCGAATGAATTCCGTCGTACTCGCACTCGTCCTAATGCTCGCTGTGTTTGTGGCCGGCTGCGCTAGCACCGACACCGGTGAGTTGCGTCCCCGTTTCCTCACGGAGACCGCGCGCGACTGCGAGATTCATCATGTCCCTATGTGCAAGAAGACGGTGACGGTCGTCCACGGACTGATGGTGTACTCTGACCAAGGCGAGAAATACCAGCGACAGCTGATTCAGGCGCAAAAACGGTTGTTCCCACACGCGGAGGATGACGTGTTCGTGGGCGGTGATGAAACAGGCGAAGCCGAAGTCTTCGAGTGTCCTGAGTGCCGCAAAGCCAGAGGCCAGTGGACCATCGCTCACCCGAATCCGGAATTGAGAAGGGGCTAACCCAGCGCTCACAGCGCAACGCCTCTACGATGGCCTTTTCAACTTCAGTCTCCGGTGTTCGGCGTGGCTGACCCGGAGCGTGGAGAAGAATGAAGCCGACCAACGAGAGTATCGGGAGAAAGGTCTGGTCAGTTCCAAACGGGCACTAGGGCGGTCTGATTGGTTGGTGAGGCGGCGAAGGGTTCGCGAGGGTGCGGCTGGGCACGGCATCGCTGTTCTTGCGATCAGCGCCACAGGGGGGATCGCGGGCGTCGCGTGTGATCCAACACCGGGCTGTGGGCAAACCGAGGGAACGTGAGCCGTCCGCCACGATGGAGAGGGCGGGGAGCGGAGCCGCCACCGCGGAGCGGTCCGCTGGCGAGGGGCCTTCAGCGCTCCACGTCGCGGCAGTGCAGCTCGAGTTCGCGGCAGATCTTGTCGATCTGCTCGGGTTCGAGCGGGGTGGCCGGGCGTTCGTTGAGGGCGTGCAGCACCTGCTTGTGGTTGACCACGCTCACCAGCCCGCGGCCGGTGATGTCGACCCACCAACCCGGCACGGTGAGCAGCGGCAGCGTCTGGAGACGGTAACCGGTGGTCTGCATGATCCACTTCGTGAAGCTGGCGGCCTCGCCTTCTATGGTGGCGACGGTGTCGCGGTCCGGTCCCCACGGCCAGACCAGGCTCTTGCCGTCGAAGGTCACCTCGTGGTCCTGCTTGGCGTTCCTGCCGGTCGGGCGCGGGCGGGTCTCGCATTCGATGACGGTCACGCCGTTGGGGCCGACGACCACGTGGTCGAGATCGAGCTGGGACTCGACGCCGTGGATCGCGATGTCGTGGTAGATCCGATAACCTTGGGCGAGCAACGGGGCGAGTTCCTCGGCCACGGCGCGCTCGCCGAGGTAGCGCATCTCGAGGGCGCGGCGGAGGTTGAGCTTCTGGTAGAGGTAGCGGCCGGAGCCATAGATCGTGGCCGCCAGCGCGGCGACGCCGAACACCGCGAAGAATAGCTGGGTGAGACCGGCCAACACCGGGAAGTAGAGCAGCAGCGCCAGGCCCAGGAAGAGCGGCAGGAGCACGCCGGCCAGCAGCATTAGCGGCAGCCGCGCCTCGAGCAGGCGCAGGGCGCGCAGCGAGAGTTCACCCGGCCCGCGGAGGAGCTTGAACTCCACCGGCGGGCGCTGGTTGCGCGAGTGTTGCCTCCAGGCGAACAAGGCCGCGCTCGCGGTCGAAAACAACAGCCCGTAGCCGAACAGTCCCGAGAGTAGTGCTGGGTTCATCCGATCCTCCTTTGCCGGTTTGGCGATCGGTGACTCTGGTCCCGCCGGCACGACGCGGCAAACCCGCAACTTTGTCGCCGCGTAACCAAACGGTTTTTTGCCGGCTCCCCCCGGGGGCGAGCCGCCCGTTCGCGGGAGCGCACTTGCAGCCCGGGCGGGTTGGTCCGTTGCTGTGGTCGTGAAGACGGTACTCCTTTTCCTGCCCCGCGGTTTCGAGATCTACGAGGCCAGCGTGTTCATCGACGTCATCGGCTGGAACCTCGTCGACGGCGACGGCTCCACGAAGCTGCTCACCGCCGGGTTCACGCGCGAGGTGGCGAGCACGTTCGACCAGCGGCTCACGGTCGATCTGCTGTTCGACGAGATCCGGGTGGACGACTTCGACGCGCTGGCGTTGCCGGGCGGATTCGTGGAGTACGACTTCTACCGCGAGGCGTACGACGAGCGGCTGCTCGAGCTCATCCGGGAGTTCGACCGGCGGGGCAAGATCATCGCCGCGATCTGCGTGGGCGCGTTGCCCGTCGGAAAGAGCGGTGTGCTGAAGGGGCGGCGCTGCACGACCTACAACCAGAAGGAGCGCATCCGTCAGAAGACGCTCGCCGGTTTCGGCGCCGATGTGGTGAACGAGCCCGTGGTCGAGGACGGCAACGTGATCACCTGCTGGGGGCCGGCGACGGGGATGGAGGTGGCGTTCCGCCTGCTGGAGCGGCTGACGGACAAGCCCCGGGCTGATTTCATCCGCGGGATCATGGGATTTCCGGTGGCGCAGAGGTGAGCGC
>JAEXPL010000101.1 GCA_023446865.1 Verrucomicrobiota bacterium
GGGCGGGGATGCGCATGGTCGTAACGCGGGGCGGGGATGTAGGGGGGGCATCGGCCGGGGCCGGTGCGAACGCAGGGAGGGAACGCCCTTTCCGCCGCGGAACAAAAAAGCGTTCGCGCTAACAATAGGGCCGGAGGCGCGGTGGCACGATCAGGCGAATACGCTGAGGAGCGTGCCGAGCATCTGGTCGCCGGTGCGCAGGATCTTGGCGTTGATCTCGTAAAGGCGTTGGCCTTGGAGGAGGTCGACAATGTTTCCGGGATCGAGATCGCCCTGCGCGAGCGCCGAGGCGGAACTTTCGACCTGGGCGAGGCTGCGCCGCATCCCTTCCTGCGCGGTGGCGAAGGTATCGGGAAGATTTGGGAGCGAAACAGGGGAGATCATCGCCGCGACGAGAAGATACTGCCGGGGCGGGGCGACCGCCAGAGGGGGAATCCCCTCATTGCGCGACCCGACGCGAACGGCACCGCCGAAGGGAAGCCTGGGGCCAAGGCCCGAGCGAATGCGGCGAAATGCGTGCCGGGCGGCTCGGGGAAGGTGCGTGGGGCGATCCGCCCAGCGGGCGGAGGAAGATGGTGCGGGCGGAGGGAATCGAACCCTCGCAGCCATTCACTTCCACAGACGGAGCCATTCTCACTCGTAGAATGGACATCAGTGAACATCGTTGACACCCATTCCTGTTATGACTCTGTTATGAGTCGAAATCCATGGCGAGCGTACACAGAGACCCACGCAACCGCTCACCTTACTGGTTTGCGGCGTTCACCCTCCCCGACGGAACCCGTTGTTTCAAGTCTACCAAGCTGAGGGACCGGAAATCGGCGCTGGCGCAAGCTATCGAGTATGAACGGGCGGCACGTGACGCCACAGAGCAGGACCCAACAGGGGCCCAGATTTCGAAGGTCATTCGCGGAATTTATGAGCGGGTAACCGGCAACCGAGTGGAAGTGGTGTTGGTCGGAACCCACCTTCGCACTTGGGCACAGCGGGCGGGGACCACAAAAGCGGAACGGACTGCTGAACGGTACCAACAGGTAGTGAATGATTTTCTTCGCCACCTCGGCGAAACGCGCGAGAAGGCTAGTCTTGGTTCGGTTACTACGGAAGACGTTCAGGGGTTTCTTGATAAGGAGTTGGCATCAGGAAAGGCTCCAATGACCGTCGCCATCATCGCGAAAGTCTTGCGGATTCCATTTAACCAAGCCTGTCGCCAAGGAATTTTGCACAAGAATCCCGTTTCATCCGCCGAGGTCCCGGAAGGTACTGCCGAGAGGCGGGAGGTCTTCACTTGGCCACAAGTCCAGATGCTCGTTGATGCCGCCGAAGGTGATTGGAAGACAGCCATCATGCTTAGCGCTTACTGTGGCATGCGGCTCGGCGATTGCGTTAACCTGAAATGGTCGAACGTGGATTTGGCCGAAGAGGAGATTACTTACGTCCCAGAGAAAACCTCGCGGGGAAAACGCCGTAAGGAACTACAGGTACCGATTCATCCGAAATTGGTAGCCCACTTGAACAAACTGGCTTCAACCGATTCGACCGCCCCGTGCCTCTGTCCGTCTCTTGAAGGCCGAACTGCCGGAGGCAGAAGCGGACTGAGCATGGAGTTCATTCACGTCATCATGCGAAAGGCTGGCATCGCAACCGAAGAGGGAGAGCGCGATGCCAAGGGGAAGGGTCGCAAGTTCAACAAGCTCTCTTTTCACAGCCTCCGCCACACGTTCAACTCAGAGTTGGCCAACGCGGGTGTGTCGCAGGAACTCCGTCGGGTTTTAACTGGCCATGCGACCAACACGATGAACGACCGATACTCCCATTTTGAGCGGGAGACGCTCAAAGCGGCCGTTGCCAAACTCCCGGTCCAATAGGCGGGCATCATCGAACTCTGCGGGGACATTGCGGGCCGTTTGAAAAACGCGCTCCAGTTGAGCCGTCGCGTGGATTGCGATTTCCAGAAGGGCAAGGGCCGACGCGGTCCGTTCTCCGTATTCACAACCTAACGTAACATCGTTTGCGTAACCTGTGATTGAAGACAGGATTTCGCGAAGTTGCGGGCCTTGGGGCGTAGCTGATGGAGACGCGGTCATTCTGTTTTCGAGCGTTCAATCGGACTTCCGGAACGTCGGCAAACACACCCGAACTCATCGGGCTTTCGGTGAATCTGTTATGACTCTGTTATGAAAAACGCAGTTACTCGCTCATCCCATGAGTCGTAACTCGTTTATAAACAAGAAATTGGTGCGGGCGGAGGGAATCGAACCCTCGCAGCCAGCTTGGAAGGCTGGCGTTCTACCACTGAACTACGCCCGCGGAGGCGCCGAAACGGAGCGACGGAAGGGCAGCGGCGTTTGCCGGGAGGGTCAAGCCCGTTGCGGCAGATCGGCGCCACGTATCGCTGCACGGGCAGAACAGTGCCGAGGGTCCGCGGCGAGCCGGCTACTGCGAGTTGCGGCCGCCGCTGCCGCCCTTGGCGCTGGTCGAGCGGGCGGCGTCCTTGCCGGTGTTGGTGTTGTCGAGGTTGGCGTCGCGGAGGACGTCGCGGAATTCGCGCGCCTCGCGCTCGTCGAGCTTCGCCACCATGCGGTTGAGGCGGGCCATGCGATCCTGGAGTTCGGCGTTCTTGCGGGCGAGGTAGGCTTCGCGAGCGCGGGCTTCCTTGCTGATCCCGATCAGGGGGAGGGTGAAACGGTTGAGGAAATAGCGGTCGAATTCGGAGAGCTCGCGCTTCACGAGCTCCTTGTCGTACGCACCTTTGCGGTAGAGCGACTCCTCGGCCATGCGCTGCTGCTGTTTCTCCATCACGGTCATGTCGGGGAGGATGACGAGATCCGGGTCGGCGGCGGCGGCGGCCAGCGCCTCGGCCCGCGCTTTGGCCTTGGCTTCCTCCTCGGCCACGGCGCGGTCGTGTTCCGCGGGCGAGTAGTCCGGTAGCTTCGCGCGCAAGGCCTCGGCGGGGGTCGGATCGGCCCACAACGGGAGAGTGGCGAAGAGAAGGGGCAGAAGGGCGAAGCGCTTCATCAAGGCGAGGTTGGGTCGCTGTGGGCCCGTGGACAACGGCGGTTTGACGGACGGCCAGACGGCGGTGGCGAATGCGACCCGGCGTGGGCGGAACGGTTCCGCGGTTCGCGGGTTCCGTCAGCGGTCACCGCTTGAGAAGCCCGAGGGGGAGACCTCGCGTTGCCTGGCGGTGGCGGTTGCTCCGGGGCACATCACCGAGAGTTCGCGACCTCGGGTCGCGGTTGTGGCGTGCGACCGAATCCTGCGGCTCAGAACATCGACAACGCCTGCGCGCTCTCGATCACGACCCAGGCGAAACCGACCACGGCTGCCCACGAGAACACTGCCATGACCACCCGGCGGCGGCGCATCGAGCGCTCGTACAGATCGGGGTTCACCCGGCGGAAGCCGCTGTCGTGGAGGAAGCTGAGAAACTGGCTGTTCTGCGTGCGTGTATCGCGTCCACGGTTCCGGCCATGGAGGCGCGGATCCGCGCGGAACGCGGGACGGTGCAGCACGATTGACAGCCAACGAATCATCGCCCTTCTGCTTTCGTTCTTTTGGACCGTTTCTCAAGGTAAAATTCGAAGGTTTTTCCCTCATTCACCCGCTTTTCGAAAACGCGATGCACCAGTTCCATTACGTCGGCAATTCCCTCCACTGCGAGTCGGTCGAACTCGCCGCGATCGCGCGGCTCCATGGCACGCCCACCTACGTTTACAGCGCCGGGACGATGGAGACCAACTACCGCCGTCTGCTCGGCGCGCTGCCGGGGCTCGATGTGCGCCTGTGTTTTGCGATGAAGGCCAACTCCAGCCTCGCGGTGCTGCGGCATTTCGGGCGCCTCGGCGCGGGCTTCGATCTGGTGAGCGGCGGGGAGCTGCGGCGGGTGCTCGCCGCCGGTTGCTCGGCGAGCGGCAGCGTCTTCGCCGGCGTGGGCAAGTCCGAGGCCGAGATCCGCCTCGCGCTCGAGGCGGGCATCTATGGTTTCCACGTCGAGAGCGAGCCGGAGCTGGCGCGCATCAACCACATTGCCGGTCTCATGGGCCGCAAGGCGCCGATCGCCATCCGCGTGAACCCCGATGTCGACGCCGGCACCCACGCGAAGATCACCACCGGCAAGAGCGAGAACAAGTTCGGCGTGCCGCTGCAGTTCGCCACGCAGGCCTACGAGGCCGCCGCGCGGTTCAAGAACGTCGAGATCCGCGGTGTGCAGATCCACATCGGCTCGCAGATCACCAGCGTGGCGCCGTTCGCCGCCGCGGTGGAGAAGGTGGTGCCGTTCGCCGCCCAGCTGCGCGACCGCTACGGTATCCAATACTTCAGCCTCGGTGGCGGCATCGGCGTGGTCTACCGCGACGCGCTCGCCAGCGGCGCCGCGGCCTGGTGGGAAACCAAGCCCGCCGGCGAACGCCCGCTCACGCCCGAGCTCTACGGCGCCACGCTTGCCCCGGCCCTGCGCGGGCTCGGCCTGAAGATCCTGCTCGAGCCGGGCCGTTTCATGGTCGCCAACGCCGGCGTGATGCTGACGCGCGTCGAGTACCTGAAGCGCGGGCACGGACGGAACTTTCTCATCGTCGACGCCGGGTTCAACGACCTGGTCCGGCCCGCGATGTACGAATCGTACCACGAGATCGTGCCGCTGGTGCGCGATGCCGCCCGCCCGGCCCTCACGGCCGACATCGTCGGACCGATCTGCGAAAGCGGCGACTGCTTCGCCAAGGACCGCACGCTCCAGCAGGTGGGCGAGGGCGAGCTGCTCGCGTTCATGAGCGCGGGCGCCTACGGCTTCGCAATGGCCAGCCGCTACAATTCCCGCGCGCTCGCCGCCGAGGTGATGGTGCAGGGATCGAGCTTCGAGCTCGTCAATGCCCGCGAGACGTTCGAGCAGGCGATCGCCAACGAGAAGGTGCCGTCGTTCCTGAAGTAGGCGACGGCATGGGTGGAGCACTCTGGCCTCGCTTGCGGCGCGATAGCCTGACCGAGGTGGACGGCGTTGCCCCAAACGCCGTCGCGTGCGTGAGCAGGAGCGGACGGTTCTCGACAGGGAGTGAACCCGAGCCTGCCGCTGGCCGGGGGCCTTGACGCGCTTTGGGGCAAGCGCGTCCACCTGCGAGCGTCAGTCTGCCGCCCGAGGCTTGATCGGCGCGTTCCGGCCTAGCGCTGCGCCGGGACGACCACCGCCTCGACGTTTTTCGGGTTCCCCTTGGTCAGGACCGGGATTGGGCGGGTGGTGGTGAAGAGTATCCGACCGTTGGAGGTGATCTTGGCCTCGAGCCCGTAGGATTGGTGCTGGTCGATCAAGCCGGCCTGGTAGGGCAGCCAGAACTCGAGTGGCATCGCCGCCGGACGCGGATAGGAGGTGGATGTGACCTCGCGTTCGACACGGCCCTCGCGGTTCAGCTCGACCAAGCGCACCTCGACGGTGGCATCGGCCGGCAAGGTGGCGTTGGTGATGTAGATCACCGTGCCGCCGATGCCGGGACCGGCGGGGCGGGACGGTTTCGGGGCGTGCGAGCAGCCGACCACCAGCAGACCGGCGACCAAAGTGACGACGGCGAGGAGCGAACGGAATGAAAGCATGGCGCCGAGCGTGGGATCTCGTGGAGACGTGGCAACAGGGAAGAAATGCGATGGGCACCATGCCGGACGGACGGTCGGTGCGCCGGCCGGGCGGGCCGGCGCCGGATCTTGACCCGGCGCCGGCCACGGCGCTGCATGCGGGTCTGCCGCGGCGCTTGCGACGGCGCGGTTCAGCCCATCCGACCCCTATGCCAAAATCCCCCCGTGCGGTTCTCCTCTCCTTGATGCTCGTTGTCGCCGCCCCGCTGTGGGCCGCGCCTTCGCTCTGGTACGACCAGCCCGCCCGCGAGGCGATCACCGAGGCGCTGCCCGTTGGTAACGGCCGGCTCGGCGCCCTCGTGCTCGGTGGCACGGCCCGCGAACGGCTCGCGCTCAATGAGTCCTCGCTCTGGTCCGGCGGCCCCTACAATGCCGACAGCCCCGAGGCGCTCGCAGCGCTCCCCGAGGTGCGCGGCCTGCTCTTCGCCGGCCGCTACGCGGAGGCCGACGCTCTCGCCCAAGCGAAGATGATGGGCCGTCCGCTGTCGCAGGCGTCGTATCAGGCGCTCGGCGACCTGTTCCTCGACTTCCCCGGCCACGAGGGCGCCACCGACTACCGGCGCGAACTCGACCTCGACACCGCCGTCGCGCGCGTCACCTATACCGTCGGCGGCGTGCACTTCGCGCGGGAAGTCTTCGCGAGCGCGGTTGATCAGGTGATCGTCGTGCGCCTCACCGCCGACAAACCCGGCGCGCTCAACGTCATCCTCTCCGTCGCCTCGCAGCAGAAGGGCGCCCAGTCGTGGCAACAGGGAGTCGAGAAATGGCACCAGACGAACGAGCTCGGTTTCCGCGGGCGCAACCGCGACTTCGGCGACATCAAGGGCGCGCTGCAGTTCGAGGCCGCCGTGCGCATCCTGCCCGAGGGCGGACGCGTCATGCCGGGGCAGGAGAGCGTCAGCGTCCGCGCGGCCGATTCGCTCACGCTGGTTTTCGCCGCCGCCACCACTTTCCGCTCGTGGCAGGACCTCACGGCGAAACCGCAGCAGCTCGTCGCGGCGACGCTCGAGCACGCCGTGGCGAAAGGCTACGCGGCGCTCTTGCGCGACCACGTGGCCGACTACCAGCCGCTGTTTCGCCGTGTCTCCATCGAGCTCGGCCCGCAGCGCGACACCGCCACCCGGCCGACCGACGAGCGTATCGCCCGTTTCGCCCGGGGCGGGGACCCCGCGCTCGCCGCGCTCTACGTGCAGTATGCCCGCTACCTGCTGCTCGCATCGTCGCGCGCCGGCGGCCAGCCCGCGAATCTGCAGGGCCTGTGGAACGACTCGGTCAACCCGCCGTGGGGTAGCAAATACACGATCAACATCAACACCGAGATGAACTACTGGCCGGCCGAGCCGGCCAACCTCGGCGAATGCACCGAGCCGCTCGTGCGCATGGTCGAGGAGCTCGCGGCCAGCGGGGCGCGCACGGCGAAGACCATGTACGGCGCCCGCGGCTGGGTCGCCCACCACAACACCGATCTCTGGCGCGCCACGGCGCCGATCGACGGCACGCGCTGGGGGCTGTGGCCGATGGGCGGCGCGTGGCTGTGCCTCCACCTCTGGGATCGCTACGAGTACAGCGGCGACCGCGTCACGCTCGAGCGGATCTACCCGACGCTGAAGGGGGCCGCCCAGTTCTTCCTGGATACTCTGGTCGAGGAGCCGACGCACCGCTGGCTCGTGACCAGCCCGTCGCTCTCCCCGGAGAACGCCCATCACGACGAGATCGCCCTCTGCGCCGGGCCGACGCTGGACAGCTCGATCCTGCGCGCGCTCTTCGACCGCTGCCTCCGCGCCGCGGAGACACTCGGGGTCGACGCCGAGTGGCGCGCCGAGGTGGCGAAGACCCGCGACCGGCTCCCGCCGTTGCAGATCGGCCAGGCCGGCCAGCTCCAGGAATGGCTGGAGGATTGGGACCTGCAGGCACCCGAGCAGAACCACCGTCACGTTTCGCACCTTTTCGCGCTGCACCCGAGCAACGAGATCTCGCCGCTGGCCACGCCGGCCCTCGCCGCCGCCGTGCGCAAGACGCTCGAGCTGCGGGGTGACGCCGCCACCGGCTGGAGCCTCGCGTGGAAGATCAACTTCTGGGCCCGCCTGCAGGACGGCGCGCGCGCCTACGACCTGCTCAAGCTCCTGCTCAGTCCGGACCGCACCTACACGAATCTCTTCGACGCGCACCCGCCGTTCCAGATCGACGGCAACTTCGGCGGCACCGCCGGCATCCTCGAGATGCTGCTCCAGAACCACCGCGGCGAGCTCCACCTTTTGCCGGCGCTGCCGCCGGCTTGGCCGGAGGGACGTGTCGTCGGCTTGCGCGCCCGCGGTGGTGTGACGGTCGATCTTGAATGGCGCGCTGGAAAACTGGTTGCCGCGACTCTCACCGCCGATCGAGACGGAACCCAGCAGGTGCGCCTCTCGCCGACCGAGGTGCGCGAGGTGGCGCTGAAAGCCGGCCAGCCGTTCGTGGTGAAGCCGTGAGCTGTAGCCGGGGGCGGTGACCCCGGTCGCCCGTAGGTCGGTGCTTCAGCACGACCCGCTCGGCGCTGCGTTCATAACGGAGGCGAGCGCAGTGTCGGCCGGGTCGCCCTGAAGGGACGACCTTCCTGCAAACTTCCTGTTGAAGCCGGCGCCCGCTCGACTACTCCTTGGCCCGCCGTGTCTGAAAAAACTCCCGCTCCCTTCACTCCCACCGCCACCGGCAAGCCGCTCGTCGGCATTGTCATGGGCAGCACTTCCGATTGGCCCGTCATGGAGGCCGCCGCCCGCCTGCTCGACGAGTTCGGCATCGCCACCGAACG
>JAEXPL010000134.1 GCA_023446865.1 Verrucomicrobiota bacterium
GCACGGCGCTGCGCTCGACGCGGATCAGGCCGGCGGCGCGCAGGCGCGCGAAGGTGCGGGAGAGGGTCTCGCTGGTGGTGCCCAACTCGGCGGCCAGGGTGCGCTTGGTGCCGCGCAGCTCGACGTGCGCCTCGCCGGTGGCGGCGGGCGGGCAGCGCTTGGCCAGCCAGTTGAGCAGGCGCGTCTCCACATCCTTGAGGGTGAGGTCGTCGAGCAGGCCGACGATCACGCGCAGGTGCTGGCTCATGGAGCCGAGCATGCGCAGCGCGAGATCGGGGCGTCGCCCGAGCAGGGCGACCATCGGGGCCCGTGGGATCAGCACGACGGCGCTCGCCTCGACGGCGCGGGCATCGGCCGGGTAGCCGGTGCCGGTGGCGAGCGTGGCTTCGGCGAACGACTCGCCCGGGCGGAAGACGTGGATGACCTGCTCCTTCCCCGCCGGACTCACGCGATGGACGTTCACGGCCCCGCGTTGCACGACGTAGAAGCCTTCGCTCGCCTCGCCTTCGCGGAAGAGCAACGCGCCCTTCGCGAGCGGCTTGAGCACGGCGAAGGCCGCGATCGTCTCAAGGTCGGCGGCGGGCAGGCCGGCGAACAGGTCGCACGCACGCAAGGTGTGGGCGAGGGCGACGGTGCGCAGCGCGGCGGGCCGGTCGGACATGCGGGCAGGTTGGCGGAGTTCGGCGTTCAGTCGCGTCGAAAATCAACCTGCCAGCCGCCGTCGCTGCCGCGCTCGATCCGGGCGGTGTAGCCCGCGGCCTTGCAGCGCTCGATCAGGGGCGAGGGCAGGAACGGAGCGAGCACGGTGAGCCCCTGGCCGGGCTTGAGCGTGGCGAGGGCGGCGTCGACGGCGTCGCAGGGCTGCTCGCCGCGCGCGAGCAGGGGGCGGACATCGAGACGTTTGTTCTTCGGTGCGGCCATGGCGATGAGACGGTGGACGGTGAACGGTGGACGGTCGACGGTGGACAGTTGACGGTGGGCGGCGGGCGGCGGGCGGCCGCTGAACAGTGAACCTTGAACACGGAACACTGAACCCTGAATCCTGAACATTGAGTCCGGCGCCTCGAAACCCGAAACGACGCCGAACGGCGCCGCTCATTCCATCCCGTCGCCGTTGGGGATGGGCGCGGAAGAATCGGTCTCGCGTATGAGCGTGAGGAGCATCGAGAACGGTTCCGTGGCGCGGACGGCGTGCGGCAGGCCGGGCGGCATGTGGAGCAGTTCGCCGGCGGCGAGGGTGCGTTTCTCCCCGGCGAGCGTCCACTCGGCTCGACCCGAGAGCATCTGCACGAGGGCGCGGGCGGGCGTCGCGTGCTCGGTGAGTTCCTGTCCGGCGGCGAAACCGAAGAGCACCACGCGCGTGCGGCCCGCGGAGAGGATGGTGCGGCTGACGATGCCGCTGTCGGAGAATTGCGTGGACGCGGTCAACGGCAGGACGCCGGCGCGCTCGGAGGTGAGGAGGGTGTTGGCGCCCATGGAAGAAGGGTAGTCGTGCGGTGCGCGGCTGTCAGCCGAGTCCGGCGGCGAGGATGAAACCGACGCCGAGCGCGGACTCGAGCAGGCCGAGTTGCTTCGCACGCAGGGACGGCGCGGCGGGTCCCAGCAGCCAGACGGCGCGCAGCAGGAACAGGAGCGCCACGCCCAGGGCGGCGCCGGAGGCCAGCCCGTGCAGGGCGAGCGCGGTCGCGCCGAGGGCGGCGAGTCCGCTGGTGAGCAGCGCCGGAGCAGCGGATGCGGTGTATCCTTTATTTTGGCGCAGGAACGTGCGCACGACGAGCACGGCCGGCACGGCGCGCAGGAGCATCAGGGCGGCGAGCGCGAGGGCCGTGGCCGGGCCGGCGCCGGCGAGCGAGGCGCAGGCGGCGGGAAATACTGCGAAGGCCGCGGCGCCGGCGAGCTCGGCGGCCGCACCGCGGGCGTCGCCGCGGACGTCGAACGTGAGGAAGAGCAGGGCTGGCGGCAGGGCGCCGAGCAAAGGCCAGAACGCGGGCCAGCCAGCGAGCTGGGCGGCTCCGAAGAGGGCGCCGGCGGCGAGGACGAGCAGGGCTGCCAGCGGCGCGAGTGCGGCGGTTCGTTGCTCGCGACCGAACCGCCCGCAGACGAACTGCAGCGGCCGGCGGGCGAGGAACACCGCCGCGGCGGCGAGAGCGAGCACCGCTCCCGCTCGCGATGGCGCGGCGAGCAGGCCGAGCGCGACCGGCTCGAGCGCCAGACTCCAGGCCCCGTGCTCGCGGGGGAGCAGGAGGTGGCGGAGGTTGGGCGATTTGGCCGGGACCATGGCGTCACGATACTCCGGGCGGGGCCGCGCCGCTTTGATCGTGCTCAAGGTAGTCGGTGGAAGCTTGGGCCGTGGCGGGGACGAGGGGTGCGAAATACGCTGGCGCGGAGGAGGGTCGTCACCGACAGTGTGCGACACCGGCACCGTCCTGCGTTTCGTTTTCCTCCAACCCGACCCGAGACTTCACCAATGGCTTTGCTCCGCCTCTCCCCGTTTTTGCTCGTGATCTCCGCCCTGTGGGTGGCTCCCGCTGCGCTTGCGCAGGTGGACGACGAGCGCGAGATGCTGGCCGGCGTGAGCGAGGCGGCGGAGGACGATGGTCCGCCGTCGACCCTGACGCTGGCGAAGTTCAAGGAGGCCGTGGCGAAGGTGCAGATGGAGGGTTTCCATCGCATGCCCGAGATGACAGAGGGCGGCGACCACCAGCTGATCCTGGTGAGTCCGCCGGAGCGCGCGTTCTATGTCATGGCCCAGCGGGCCAGCATCGGGGAGAAATTCGAAAAGGGAGCGGCCGGGAAACTGTCGCGTTTCACCCACAACGGGCACGAGGCGTTCTTCGCGCAGCTGAAGGATGAGGAGGGCCAGACGACGTCCTTCATCCTCGTGAAATATCCCGAGCATCGCATGGGCTTGTTCATCTCCGCCAAACCCGCCGCCCGCCGCGCCGAGCTCATGAAGGTTCTCGCGCAGGTGACGCTGTAGCGAGCCCCATTCACGATGAAGACGATCGATTCATTTCTGCGCTGGCACGAGGTTGATGTGGGACGTTGCTTGGCGGTGCTCCTGTTCGCGGATGCGGTGCAGCACGCCTACAGCCTCCCCTTCGGGGCGTACATGTTCTTCTTCGATTTCCGCACCCGAACGCCGTTGGCCTCACTTGGTGACCTCAACTGGCTTGTTGCCGGGCTTTGCGTGCTGCTGGGACTTCTTGTTGCCGCCGAGGTGTGGCTTGCCGCTGCGCTGTGGCGGCATCGGCCGTGGGCGCGCCGCGTGTGCCTGTTGCTCGCATCCCTGGTGTTGGCGTTCTTGGTGGCTTGTTCGATCGGTGGGCCATTTATCCACGAATACAGTTTCTCGTTCGGGGGCTTCGAGACCAAGAACCCAGGTGATGTCTTCCGCGTACTGGCCCCGATCGCCATCATGCCGGTGTTCGGATGTGTCATGTTTGCGTTGAACGCCCCGGTGACCCGCGCCCGCTTCGAGTCTTGAGGGTTTGCTACCGGCCCAGGGCGGTGGCCTCGGGAAGTGATGCTGCTGGCTTGCGGTGTGCTGGCGAGGCGGGGCACATTCGCTGTTCGCCATGGACGTCCTCCTGCTCTCCCGCCTGCAGTTCGCGCTCACCACTGCGTTCCACTATCTCTACCCGCCGCTGAGCATCGGGCTGGGGCTGCTGCTCGTCATCAACGAGGGCATGTGGCTGTGGACGAAGAAGCCGCTGTACCACCAGATGGCGCGGTTCTGGACCAAGGTCTTCGCGCTCACCTTCGCCATCGGAGTGGCGACGGGCATCGTGCTGGAGTTCGAGTTCGGCACCAACTGGGCGACGTACTCGCGCTACGTGGGCGATGTCTTCGGCAGCGCGCTCGCAGCCGAGGGCATCTTCGCGTTCTTCCTCGAGTCGGGCTTCCTCGCGGTGCTGCTCTTCGGCTGGGACAAGGTCGGCCCGAAGGTGCATTTCCTCGCGACGTGCATGGTGGCCTTCGGCGCGCATTTCTCGGCGATCTGGATCATCGTGGCCAACTCCTGGATGCAGACGCCGGCCGGCTTCCACATCGTGGGCGAGGGGCTCGCGGCGCGCGCGGAGATCACGGATTTCTGGGCGATGGTGTTCAACCCGTCGTCGATGGAGCGGCTGTGGCACACCGTCATCGGCTGCTGGCAGGCCGGCGCGTGGCTGATGGTGAGCGTGGGCGCGTGGTACCTGTTGAAGAAACGCCACCGCGAGTTCGCGCTGGCCTCGGTGAAGCTCGGGCTGGTCGTCGCGGCGGTCGCGGCGGTGCTCTCGCTGGTGAGCGGGCACGAGAGCGCGGCGGGCGTGGCGAAGAACCAGCCGGCGAAACTCGCCGCCTTCGAGGGCCAGTATGAGACGACGGCCCGCGCGCCGCTCTTTCTCTTCGGCTGGGTCGACGAGAAGACCGAGACGACCCGCGGCGTGGCGATCCCCGGCATGTTGAGTTATCTCGTGCACGGCGACGGGAACGCCGTGGTCCCCGGTCTTCGCGACCCGGCGCTCGCGGCGGACGGCCGGCCGCCGGTGAATTTCACCTTCCAGCTCTACCACATCATGGTCGGCGTCGGTTTCGCGTTGATCGGACTCGGCGCTTGGGCGGCGTGGGCGTGGTGGCGCGGCACGCTCGCGGATTCGCGGCTGCTGCTCTGCGTGCTCACGCTCTCGGTGCTCGGCCCGCAGATCGCGAACCAGGCGGGTTGGTGGGCCGCGGAAGTCGGGCGCCAGCCGTGGATCGTGTACCGGCTGCTGAAGACCTCGGACGCACTCTCGAAGGTCGTGACGGCCAACCAGGTCGTCGCGTCGATGGTGATGTTCGGCGTCGTCTACGTACTGCTCTTCGCGGTCTTCGTCTTCCTCCTCAACGACAAGATCCAGCACGGGCCCGACGACACGGATCTACATCCGAGCGGCAAACTTGGGTTGGGCTTCGGCGGCGCCAAGGGAGGTGTGAAATGAGCTTCGGCACTCTCGACCTCAACACGGTGTGGTTCGGCATCGTGGGCATTTTGTTCACCGGCTACGTGATCCTAGACGGTTTCGATCTCGGCGTGGGGGTGCTGCACCTCTTCGCGGCGAAGAAAGACGAGGAGCGGCGCGTGTTTCTCAACGCCATCGGCCCGGTGTGGGACGGCAACGAGGTATGGCTGGTCACCGGCGGCGGCGCGCTCTTCGCGGCGTTTCCCAACGTGTACGCCACGGTGTTCTCCGGCTTCTACCTCGCGTTCATGCTGCTGCTGTGCGCGCTGATCTTTCGCGCGGTGGCGATCGAGTTCCGCAGCAAGCACCCGTCGCCGCGCTGGCGGGCGTGCTGGGATGTCAGTTTTGCGGCGGGCAGCACGGGCTCGGCGCTGCTGATCGGCGTGGCGATGGGCAACATCGCCTGGGGCATCCCGATCGACGCGCACGGCGAGTTCGCCGGCACGTTCCTCGGCCTGCTGCACCCGTACGCGCTGGCGATGGGCGTGACGACGGTGGCGCTCTTCGCGATGCACGGCGCAATCTACCTCGTGCTCAAGACCGAGGGCGAGGTGCAGGCGAAGGTGCGGCGCTGGGTGAATCCGTTGATCATCGCCTTCATCCTCTGCTACGTGATCGTGACGCTCGCGACGCTGCTCTACATCCCGCACATCACCGAGGCGTTCCGGCGCGAGCCGTGGTTCTTTGGCATCGTTGTGGCGGTGGTGTTGGCGATCGCGGACATCCCGCGCGAGGTGAACCGCGGGAAGGAGTTCCTCGCGTTTCTCTCGTCGTGCGCGGCGATGGCCGGGCTGATGGCGATCTTCGGTGTGGGCGCGTACCCGAACCTCGTGTTCAGCAGCCCACACCCCGAGCACAGCCTCACGGCCTTCAATGCCGCCTCGTCGCAGAAGACGCTCGGCGTGATGCTCACCATCGCGATCATCGGCGTGCCCGTCGTCCTCGCCTACACGGCGAGCATCTATTGGATCTTCCGCGGCAAGGTGAAGCTGGACAAGACGAGCTACTGAGCCGCCGGCGGGGCGCGCCGCC
>JAEXPL010000154.1 GCA_023446865.1 Verrucomicrobiota bacterium
GCCCGAGGCTGATCGGGTTTTGCCCACCGGCAGCCGCCGTCTGTGCCCGCTCACGCCCGCGACGGCGTTGAGGGCAACGCCGTCCACCTCGAACCAGCTTCTAGCGCAGTCGCCGCCCTCCGCTCACCGCCCCGGCCCATTCCGCGGCAGCCAGCCTTCGCCCGCGATCAGCGGGCGCCTACCTCGTCGGACTGGAGGCGATCAGCCGCAGGACACATTCAAAGAGCCGCCCATTGGCGGCTCTCATCAGTGGTTCACACAACTCCGGGGCAAAGGACCTTCCAGCCACGCCATCGTCCCGCCCGCCTCCGCTAGAACAGCATCCCCGGCTCCGGCTCGGCGCGGACCTTCAACTCGAGATCCACGGCGGTCGTGAAGATGTTGCGGCGGCGGAAGGCCTCCGGCGAGGCGTCGAGCGCCAGCGCGCGTCGCTTCGGATCGAGCACGCCGTCGTCGAAGCTCGGCTCGGCGAGAAACCGGTTCGGCTTGAGCGCCCACTCGGGAATGGCGGCGCTCACATGCAGGCAGACGAACTCGGCGTACGCTGCCAGCCACGCGTCGGCCACCGCGCCCTCGGGAAACTTTCCGCGCAGCACGCGCGGCGGCACGATCACGCAGCCGATCACCTGCGAACGCGCCGGGAGCGCGCGCACGTGGTCGGCCCAGTCGCGGAGGTTACGCCGGAACACGGCGCACGACTCGCTCCACGCCGCGACCTCGCCCAGCGTCTTGGCGCGCGAGATACTCGACGGTTTGCGGACCGGTTCCATCGTTGTGCGTTCGTCGCTCTCCGCCCAAGGCGCGTCCGTCTCTGTCCGCCTCAGCGGTACAGCGCGGTGACGGGCTGGGCGGTGAGCACGTTGTACTGGCGCACGGCCAGCTGCCACCACTCGGCCAGTTCGGTCTGCGGGCGGCGCCAGAGTTCGCGGTGCAGCCACGTCATGCTCTCGGGATCGAGGAGCAGCGCGCGCTTCTCGCGGGGTGAAAGTTTCTTGGGCCCGTCGCGCAGCAGGCGCTCACGCAGGAGGAGGAAATAGGCACGGGTCGCGGCGGCGGGCCGGCGCTGGCGCTGCATCGAGACGTGCAGCGCGTTGATGTACGGGTCGAGCACGGCCTGGAGCAGGCCGTAGTCGTCGCGCAGCTCCTCGATGGGCCGCATGTGCTGGTAGCACTCAGCGAGGTTCTTCTCGAGGCGGCGGAGCTCGTACGGCGGCTGCGACTCCTCGGGGAAGAGGAACAGGCCCCAACGCCGCGCGACCTCGCCGAGCTTCGCGCTGCCGAGGAAGAGCGAAAGCGGGATCGCCAGCAGCAGTCCGGCGAGCACCGGCAGCAGCCACCAAAAGAACGAGCGCAGCACCACGAACGCCGAGATGCCCCAGACGATGCCGAAGACAGTCTGGCCCCAATGCGTGAGGATGGCCTCGCGCCAGTCGTTGCCCTCGGCATCGCGCCGCTGGGTGACCCAGCCCACGCCCTGCCCGAGCAGCGTGAAGACGACGAATTTCGCGTGGAACATCATGTTGATCGGCGCAAGCAGCGAGGAGAGCACCGTCTCGAGCAGCGCGCTGAGCACCATCCGCACCCGGCCGCCGTAGTGCGGCTGGCGACCCTCCGGTCCCCATTGTACCACCACGCCGAGGATCTTCGGCAGGAACAGCATGAGGAGCGTCAGGCCGAAGAGCGCGAGCGTCTGTGGGATCTCCCAGTAGTAGCCGAACCCCTCGATCACGAGTTCGTTGACGGTCCGCGCCCGGCCGGCGGTGACCTGGTCGAAGACATGGATCGTGCTCAACAGGAGGAAGAACAGCCACAGCGGCGACGCCACGTAGCCCATGATGCCCATGAGCAGATGGACGCGGCTCGCCCCGCGAAAGCCCTGCGCGAAAAGCAGCCAGGAATGCTGGAGATTGCCCTGGCACCAGCGCCGGTCGCGCTTGGCGCTGTCGATCAGCGACGGCGGCCCTTCCTCGAAGCTGCCATCGAGATCGTACGCAAGCCATACGCTCCAACCGGCGCGCACCATCAGCGCGGCCTCGACGAAGTCGTGCGAGAGGATGCGCCCGCCGAAGGGCTCGGTGCCGGGCAGGTCGGGCAGGCTGCAGTGCTCCATGAACTGCGCGGTGCGGATGACGGCGTTGTGGCCCCAGAAGTTGCCCTCGCCCTGCTGCCAGTAGTTCAGGCCGGCGAGGAAGACCGGGCTGTAAAGCCGGTTGGCGAACTGCTGCAGGCGCGCGAACAGCGTCTCGCCGCGGATCAGCCGCGGCCCGCTCTGGAGGATGCCGACCTTCGGGTTGCGCTCCATCAGCTGCACCATGCGCACCAGTGAGCGGCCGGTCATGATGCTGTCGGCGTCGAGCACGGCGAAATAGCGGTACTTGCTGCCCCAGCGGCGGAGGAAATCAGCCACGTTGCCGCTCTTCTTGTTAATCCCCTGCCGGCGCTTGCGGTAAAAGATCCGGCCGAAGCCGCCCACCTGCTTGCACAACTCCGCCCACGCGAGCTCCTCCTGGATCCATTTGTTGGGGTCGGAGGTGTCGCTGAGGATGAAGAAGTCGAAGTTGGCCAGCTTGCCCGTCTCCTCCAGCGAGCGGTAGATCACGCGCAGGCCTTCGAAGACACGGCTGGAGTCCTCGTTGCACACCGGCATCACCACCGCGGTCGGCCCGAGGGGCGCGTCCGGGTCGTCGGCCGGCAGCGAGCGCTGGATGCGGCGGAAGTCGCCGCCGCGGTTGAGCACGTAGAAACCGAAGAGCGCGTGCACGAATCCCGTCGCCACGTGCGCGAAAAGCACGACGAAGAGCGCGAGCACCACCCACTCGATCGGGCTCATGTGCCCCGGCCGGGCGCCGCTGTTCCAGAGCAGGTCGGCCATGAACCACGTGGCCAGCGACGTGAGCAGGAAGATCGTCGTGAAGAAGAAGAACCGGCGCTTCACGACCCGCCGGCGGTCGAGCCGCTCGGTGACGAACAAGTTGGAGGCGGAGTGCGGCATGGCTCAGCGGGTCAGCGCAAACAGCACCGCCATCACGGCGGCGAACACCGCCCAGAGCAGCAGCAGGCGGATGATCGGCCAGCGTTCGAGTGTCTCGAGCGTGTCGCCGGCGGCCTCGGGCAGCACCCCGAGGTCGATGTCGCGGGGTACCATGTTGGACACGGCCATGTCGGGGCCGGCCTGCAACGCGCTCTTCTCCATCGCGACCCGCGCCTCGCCGGGCGTGTTCTCCGGATCGAGGAAGGCGTAGGGCCAGCGCGTCGGCAGGTCGTTGAGCAGCATCGCCACCCGGGCCTGCGCCGCGAGCCGGTCCTGCGACAGTCCGCCCTCGCCGAGCTGGGAGTTGAACCACGCCTGCATGATGCGGTCGGTCTCCTCGGCGGCGAGTGTCACCGGGTCGAGCGCGGGATTCGCCTCATGCCGGTGCGCCGCGCACTCCAGCACCCGCTCGATCACGCGGCTCTGGTGCAACCGATTGTGGATGCGGTGGGCACGCAGGTAGTCTTCGACACGCACATACGCGGCGTTCCATTGGTCGAGCGTGCCGGTGCGCGGCTGGAACCCGCTCAGGCGGGAGAAGCCGGCGACGGAGCTGGTGGAGGGCGTGACGGATTCGTCGCTCAAGGCTGCCAGCGGTAGCTCCAGGTTTCGGTGAGGAAGTCGTCGCCCTTGCGCAGGAACGCCCGCAGCTCGACCGGCTTGCCGCTCCCGTCGGGCTTGATCTCGAAGGCGAGGCGCCAGGTGTTGTCGTTGCCGTTGCGCTGGGTGTTCACGCCCACGAGGGCCGCACCCTCGCCCACCGAGACCACACCGGTGACGCCGTCGCCGAGGCGCGCGAGCGCCGCTCCGGCGAAGTCGACCACGAAGCGCTTCAGCTCGGGCTGGTTCATCACGGTCGAGGGGCGCGTCGCCACCACGTGGCCCGCCGGCGGGCGCTTGCCGAGGTCGGTGAGCCAGTGCAGGTCGTATTCGAAGGTGTAGGGCTCGCCCACGGCCGGGCACTTCTCCGGCGTCCAGAACGCCACGATGTTGTCCATCGTCTCGTCGGGCGTCGGCAGCTCGATCAGCGAAACCGCGCCGCGGCCCCAGTTGCCCACCGGCTCGACCCACACGCTGGGGCGCTGGTGATAGTGGGCCTCGAGATCCTGATAGTGGTCGAAATTGCGGTCGCGCTGGAGCAGGCCGAACCCGCGGACGTTCTCGGCGGAGAGGAAGGCGGTGTTGACCTGCTTCGGGTTCTGCAGCGGGCGCCAGAGCCATTCGCCGCCGGCGTGGGCGACAAGCAGGCCGTCGGAATCGTGCACTTCCGGGCGGTAGTCGCCGTTGGTCGTGCCCGAGTTCTCGCCGTGCCAGAACATGCTGGAGAACGGCGCCAGCCCCAGCAGGCCGATGGGTTCGCGCAGGTAGATCGTGGCCTTCACGCGCATCACCGTGTCGTCGCCGGGCTTGATCGAAAAACGGTAGGCGCCGGTCACGCGCTTGCTGTCCATCAGCGCGTAGACGACGACTTCCTTGGCGCCGGCCGCCGGCCGCTCGAGCCAGAACTCGCGGAAGAGGGGGAACTCCTCGCCGGGGGGCGCCGCGGGGTCGCCCGCGAGGCCGCGGGCGGAAAGGCCGTAATGCTGGCCCCGGCCGAGCGCGCGGTAGTAGCTCGCGCCGAGGAAGACCGCGAGCTCGTCGAGGTACTCGGGCTTGTTGAGCGCGTAGTGGATGCGGAAACCCGCGTAGCCCATGTCGCGCGGGATCGACTCGTTGAAGTTGTTCTTGCCGTAGTCGAAAAACCGCCGGCTGAACGGGAACTCGATCTCGCGTTTCCCCTCCAGCTCATGGATCTGCACGGTCTCGTGGAAGAGCCAGCCGGGATGGAAGAACTGCACCTGGAACGGCAGCTCGTCCTCGCGCCACAGCGAGCGGTCGGTGCGGAAACGGATGTCGCGGTGCTGGTCGTAGTTGATCTTCGGCGGCAGCAGCCAGTCGGGCACGCGCCGGACCTGCGGCTCGTACGGCTTGGCGGCGAGGTTCTTCGCCCGGTACTGCAGCTCCTGGTAGTCGAAGCCGTATTCGTTGCCCGCGCGCAGCGCCGGCACGGCGGCCAGCAGCACGAGCGCGGCGCAGGCGGCCCGGACGCGGCCCGACGGGCGGCGGTTCGGCGCGGCGGAGACGGTGGCGGCCCTGAGGTGGGCGCCGGGGACGGCGGACGGCGGGAGTAGGTTCATCGCTCGAGGAAGAAGTTGCGCTGCTTATCGCTAATCGGCAGCTGGGCGCGTTCCATTACCAGCAAAAGGTCCTCCCACACGGTGCGCTTGGCCCGGTTGGAGTTGTTCCGGAGGAGGTACGACGGGTGGTAGGTGACCATCACCGGGCGGCCGGCAAACGTATGCCAACGCCCGCGGACCTCGCCCAAGGCTTTGAAACTGCCCGCGCCCAACAGCCCCGACGCCGCGGTTGCGCCGAGCGCCACGATCACGTCGGGCTGCACGATCTCCAGCTGCGCGCGCAAATGCGGCAGGCAATAGGCAATCTCCTCGGGCGTGGGCGGGCGGTTGCCGATCTGGTCCATACCCTCCGGCGTCGGCATCTCCGGACGCCAGTTCATGATGTTGCCGATGTAGACCTGACCGCGGTCGAGCCCCATCGCCTTGATCATCTTGGTGAGGAGCTGCCCGGCCGCGCCGACAAACGGCTCGCCCTGCACCTCCTCCTCCGCGCCCGGCGCCTCGCCACAGAAAAAGAGTTTCGCCTCCAGCGTGCCCACGCCGAGCACCACTTTCTTCCCCGGCCGCACATGCGCCCGGCACACCGGATCGTTCTCAACGCGATCCTTCAACCACGCCCAACGCGTCGCCTTGTCGCCCGCCGGCAGCGTGAAGGCCGGGGCCGGCGGAATCGCCGCCCCGCTCTGCACCGAGGCGAGCTTCACCGCCGGCTTGGCCGTCGCGGCTGGGTCGCCGAACAACGCCGCCCCGCGACCCGCAGGCGTGTGAGCGACGGGACCCTGCGACGTGGCGGGAGTCACGGTCGGCTGCGCCACACGTTGTGCTGCCGTTTCCGGTTTCCGGTCTCCGATCTCCGGTTTCCGGTCAGCCGTCTCGGCCTTCCGTTCGCCGGTCTCCGGTTTCCGGTCTCCGGTTTCCGGTCTCCGCTCGCCCGCCTCCGCGTTCGCGCGGGCCACCGCCTCGCGCAGCGCGACCAGCGTGTCCTCGCCGATCGGCACGGTCTTGTCGCCGGCGGCCTTGCGGCGCCGCAACTCCTCGGCCACCGCCTGCAATTGTTCGCGCAACGCCATGGATCAGCTCTGCCAGACCGGTTTCACCGGCAGGCCGGCCTGCGGATTGCGCGCGGCTTCGTCGCGCGCCGCCAGCAGCCGGTCGACATACTTCGCCAGCATGTCGTATTCGAGATTCACCTGGTCGCCGGCCTTGCGTCCGCCGAGGTTGGTCACCTCCATCGTGTGCGGGATCAGCCAGATCGAGAACCACTCCGGCGTCACCTCGACCACCGTGAGCGACACGCCGTCGACGGTGATGCTGCCCTTCGGTACAAGCAGCCCGCGGTACTGCGCCGGATAACGGATCCGCAGATACCGGTCGGCGCCGCGCGGCTCGAGCACCGCGATCTCGCCCGGGCCGTCGACATGGCCGGTCACAAAATGCCCGCCCATCTTGCCGTCGGGCCGCAGGCTGCGCTCGAGGTTCGCCACCCCGCCGGCGCCGATCTTCGCGATGTTGGTCAGGCGCACCGTCTCCTCGAGCAGGTCGAAGCTCAGACGGTTGCCGTCGCGCGCCACCACCGTGAGGCAGCAGCCGTTCACCGCGATGCTGTCGCCGACGTTCGTGCCCTGCACGACGACGGTCGCCTCGATCACCAGTCGCCAGGCGGCGCCCAGGTGCTCGAAGGAAACGACGCGTCCGACTTCTTCGACGATGCCCGTGAACATGGCCGGAAAGCATCGGCCTCCCCTGTCGCCCTGCAAACGATTTCTGGACGACTCGCCGGTCGCCGCCGCCCGTTTCCCGCTTCCGCCCCGGCCGGCTTCGCGCTTTCCTGTCGCCATGCGCCGCTTCCTTCCGGTCCTGTTCGCCGCTCTCGCCCTGGCCGCCGTGCTGCGCGCCGGGCCGCCCGCCGCCGCCGATCTCGCCGCCGCGCACGAACTCTACACCGCCCGCCGCGACGCCGAGGCGCAGGCCGCCTACGAACGTCTCCTCGCCGCCGATCCCGCCAATCACGAGGCCGTCTACTACCTCGGCCGTCTCGCCAAACGTCGCGGCGATTGGGCCGCCGTCGCCAAACACTACGAGCGCTGCACCGTCCTCGCCCCCGCCAACGCCCTCTACTGGGCCGACCTCGGCGAGGCCTATGGTAAACTCGCCAACAAGGCGGGCATCTTCGAGCAACTCGGCCTCGCCCGGAAATGCCGCACCGCGCTCGAGAAGGCCGTTGCCCTCGCCCCCGACGACCTGACCTATCGCCAGGGCCTCGCCGAGTTCTACGACAAAGCCCCACCTATTGCTGGCGGTGGCCGCGACAAGGCACTCACCCAGGCCGCCGAGATCGCCAAACGCGACGCCTACGCCGGCGCCATGACCAAGGGCAGAATCCAAACCCGCGCCCGCAACTGGCTCGAAGCCGAGACCGCGTTTCGCAGCGCCGCGCAGCTCCGGCCCGCCGCACCCGAGCCCCACGTCGCGCTCGGCGACCTCTTCGTCCGCCGCGGCGACACCACCGCCGCCCGCGCCGCCTACGAAGAGGCCCTCCGCCTCGCCCCCGACTTCAAGCCCGCCCTCGACGCCCGCGCCAAGCTCCCGCCACGGTAGGAAACGCCGCAGCACCGTGGCGCATGACCCCCGCCTCAGCCCTCCGCCGTAGCGGAACGTTTCACGTTCCGACCTCCATCCGCCAACGACAGATACGAGAATCCGCGTAGAAGCCGACCGAAGATCTCGGGTCGTTCGGTTCCCCGGCGGCGCCGTCACAGCATCGGAGGCCTGATTCCGGCCCCAAGGCCTACGGCAACGTGATCTTGATCTGCCCCGGAGCCGCCGGTGCGGGCGTCGCGCCGCC